>JBDRFX010000039.1:0-5594 GCA_043818355.1 Patescibacteria group bacterium | reverse complement strand
TTTTTTAAATCTTCAAACAAGGCTTTAATTCTTTCCCAAAGAGGTTGAGCTTTAGGTAGCTCTTTTTCAATATCTTTAAAAAGCTCTTCTTTTTCTTCTTCAAAATCTTTTTCAACTTGAGGTATTCTTTTTTCAACTTCTTGCCCAAATAATCCTTTAATTCCATTTATTACTTTAATCAACCAAGGTTGAATTGTATTATCCCACCATTTAGACCAAATTTCTGCCATTTTTTTCCACATGGGAAGGACTTCATTTTTCCAACTGTCTTCCATGCTCTGGGGTATTTTTTCTTTGCTTTGATCCAATATCTCCTTTCCTAACTGTTCTGCATCCTCAAGGGTTTCTGGAGCCTCTAGGGCGGCCCAAGAAAGGCTGGGTACAATTAAAGATGCTAATAAGAGACCTAACAGTATTTTCTTCATGGCTAATTTAATTTAATAATTGTTTAGCTTCCTGAATTCTTTTTATGGTTTTTTCTTTTCCCAAGATAACAGCTATTGAAAATGGGCCAGCAGAATTCTTTTGACCTGTTAGGGCAACTCTTAATGGCCATAACAAGCATCCCCTATTTCCTGCTTTGCCAATTTCAGTACCAAATAATTCTGCTTCTGATAATAGGATTTTTTCTAAATTATTTTCTGTCCAGTTTTCTATATTGATAATAATTTTTTCTAGAGCGTTGAGTGCCTCAGCAATATCCATTAAACTCATATCTGTCCAAACCAATAATTCTTTTTCATATTTTATCACACTTTTAAAGAAATAATCTGTGAGGTCAGTAATTTCAGTTAAAGTTTTTATTCTCTCTTGATAAAGAGAAACAATCTTTTCTAAGGTTTCAACAGAAATTTCTTCGCCAGTTTCTTGAACAATAGTCCCGTTTCTTTTTTCAATTAATCCAGTTTTAAGAAAATAAGGCAAACATAATTCAGTCAATTCTTTAATGGATTTTTGTTTAATATAGTAGGCATTAAAGAATTCCAATCTTTTCATATTAAAGATGGCTCCGGACTTTAATATTCTTTCAAGAGAAAAATCATTAATTAATTCTTTAATAGAATATATTTCTTTATCAGTTCCAGGATTCCATCCCAAAAATGCCATAAAGTTAATTAGGGCTTCGGGTAAATAGCCATCTTCTCTATAACTAGTCACAGAAACTGCTCCATGTCTTTTACTCATTTTAGATCTGTCGGGAGCCAATATTAATGGCAGGTGTCCAAACTTAGGAGATGGAAGTCCCAAGGCTTCTTGAATTAAGATTTGCTTTGGAGTATTAGAGATATGATCTTCTCCCCTAATAACATGAGAGATATTCATTTCATAGTCATCAATAACAACAGCAAAGTTATATAGAGGGTTTTTTAAATCTTTAGCAATAACAATATCCCCTATTAGATTAGAATCAAATTCTATTTTTCCTCTTATTAAATCATTAAAGCTAACTTTTTCTTTTTTTGTTCTGAATCTGATTACAGAACTCTCTCCTTTAGATAAACGTTTTTCTTGTTCTTCTTTAGAAAGACTAGAACATTTTCCAGCATAGATGGGAGCGTTCCCAATAGACATTTGATATTGTCTTTGAGCTTCTAAATCTTCTTTGGTACAAAAACAATGATATGTCTTATCTTCGTCTAATAATTTTTGTATGTATTTAGCATAAATATCTATTTTCTCGCTTTGTCTATATGGTCCATATTCTCCGTTTACATCGGGGCCTTCGTCATATTCTAATCTTAACCATTTGAAAGATTCAAGAATATTATTTTCAAATTCTTTCGTAGATCTTTGTGTATCTGTGTCTTCTATTCTAACTATAAACCTTCCTCCTTTTTGTTTAGCAAATAAATAATTAAAAAGAGCAGCTCTAGCTGTTCCAATATGTAATAGCCCTGTGGGTGACGGAGCAATTCTTACTCTTATTTCTTTTTTATCTAAATCTTTATTCATTACTTTATGCTAAAACACAAAGCATATTTAGTCAAAACAAAAAACCCTCAAATTATGGGTTTTTTGTTCCTTCCTTTTTATTTTTAAACAAGTAAATACTCAATAATGTATTCAGCCATTATCTCAGCAGCTTTGGGTTTAGCAAAACTTCTAGCCCCTTTTTTCATTTTTTCTAATTCATCAGGATGAGAAAAGAAATATTTTAATTTTTCTAAAAGAAAATGAGGTTGAAAGTTGGGTTCTTCTAAAACCTGAGAGGCACCAGATTCAGCATAAGAATAAGCATTCTTAACTTGATGATTTTGAGCTGATTCAGGTAGTGGAATTAAAATAGATGGCTTCTCAAAAACAGCAATTTCAAATATGGCCCCTGATCCTGCTCTAGAAATAATTAAATTAGCTAGTTTATAGGCTTTTTTTAATTCCTGTTCTTGGAAGAAAGGGAAAGGATGATAATATCTTAGAGATTCTTCGCTAGCCATAACAGCTGATTCTGCCTTAACTTGTTGAAAATTATTAACTCCCGTTTGATGAATTATTTCATATGTCTCTAAGAGTTGAGGCAAAATATCAAGAATTAGGTCATTTATTCTTTTAGATCCTTGAGAGCCTCCAAAAATTAAAATAACAGATTTTTGACTCGTAATGCCAAACATATCTTCAATTTCTTCTGTGCTACTTTCTTCGTCTTCTAATAATTCTTTTCTAATGGGATTTCCCACTAAAATCATTTTAGATGGTTTAAAATATTCAGTATTTGGGAAAGAAACAAAAATTTCTAAAGCAAAATTGCCCAATATTTTATTAGTTAAGCTAGGAACAACATCAGATTCATGTAAAAAAATAGGAGTTCTTAAAACCCAACCAGCCAAGACAGTGGGCAATGAACCAAATCCTCCCTTGCCTATAATTAAATCAGGAGCCAATAAGAAAATATGTAAAAAAGCTTGAATTATTCCAAAGGGAATTTTAATAAAAATGTCAACAAGGTTTTGCAATACGCTTTTAACAGTCGAATATCTCCTAATTTTTCCCGACATAATGTTTTTGGTTTTAATCCCCTCTTGAGAAAGTAAAATAGAAGAAAATTCATCTTTTGGTCCAATATAAAAAAACTGAAAATTTTCAGCATCTTTATCTTTTCTGATTTCTCTTGCCAAAGCTATTATAGGAGCAACATGTCCCGCAGTTCCACCTCCAGTAAACAATATTTTCATTAAAGTTTAACTTTACTAGATATATTTAATAATATACCAATTCCTACCAATTCGCTAATTAAGGCCGACCCTCCGTAACTGATAAATGGTAGTGGCATACCAGTCACAGGAACCAATCTAGTCATAGCTCCGATATTGATTATGGCTTGCAGAGCGATCCAGCAACTAATACCCGAAGCTGTCAACATAGAGAATTGATCTGTAGAGTTCATGGCTATCTGAATACCCCTTACGAACAGCATTATGAATAATGAAATCAACACAAAGCTACCTAAAAATCCTGTTTCTTCAGCAAATATAGCAAAAATAGAGTCGGATATTAATTCTGGTAGAGATCCAAATTTTTGTTGAGACAAACCAATTCCAGTTCCAATCAAACCGCCAGAACCAATGGTAATTTCAGATTGTTTAATTTGATATCCCAATCCCATTGGGTCTAAGTCGGGATTAAGAAAAACAGCCAAGCGATTGCTTCTATATGGAGCTACTTTCATTAAAAATACGACTAACAATACAAACAAAATTAATATAATAATAGTATGTTTATTGGGGGTGTCAGCTAAAAAATACATAATGCCTGAAATTGCTGATATTAAAAATAAGGTGCCAATGTCAGGCTGTAAAGCTATTAATATTCCCAAAACAGTCATGACAGCAAAAAAAACATACAAAGAAGAATTTGGATTTTTTAAAACTTTAGTTTTTCGAGAATCCAACCAGCTTGCCCAATACAATATAATAGTTAGCTTTAAAAACTCTGATGGTTGGGGTGTGATAGATCCCAAATCAAGCCACCTAGAAGCTCCACCAACACTATTTCCAAACCCAGGAATAAGAATTAAAACTAATAAAACTATATTAATAAGAAGTAATAATGAAGCATTTTTTTTAAACCAAGATATGTCTTGTCTAAAAGCTAAATATCCTAAAATTAAACCGGGCAATAACCCCCACTTTAATTGATGGACAAGAAATTGAAAACTAGAATCAAATTTTCTTTGAGCCACAGGAGCCGAGACACTGGAAAGAACTAAAAGGCCTAAAAATATTAATGCAATAATGGTACCAAACAAAAAAGAATCAGGTTTTTTATTTATGGTTTTTATCATACTCCTTAATATGTTTTTTAAACAAATCCCCTCTTTCGACATAATCTTTAAAGATTCCAAAACTAGGAGAAGCATTAGACATTAAGCAAATGCTATTTTTCTCTGTATATTTATAACAAAGCTGAACAGCTTTTTTCATGTTTTTTGTAAAAAAATGTTTTATTCCTTTATTTTTTAATTTTTCAACTTCTTTCCATATCTTTTCTCCTGTTTTTGGAAAAAGAATTAAGGTTCTAACATTACTTTTTGAAATTTTCTTAGCCAATCCCTTAAAGCTTAATCCTCTATCAAAGCCACCCACAATCATTGTTTGAACATTAGTCAGTGCGTTAAGAGCTCCAATGGCAGCTTCGGGAATAGTAGACAGTGAATCATTATAAAAATGAATACCTTGGAATTGACCAACATATTCTAATCTATGAGACAGGGGTTTAAAGCTAGAAATAGCCTTTCCAATTTTTGTTTTTGGAATATTAAAGATGTTAGCAACAACAATTGCGCTTTGAATATTTTGCAGATTGAATTTTCCTTTTAAAGGGATATTTTTGAAATTTAATTCAATTGAATTTAGATCAATTTTTTTAGCCTTAGCTTTTTTAGCAAAATCTTTAACTATTTTATTTTTAGAATTAAAAATTAAATAATCTTTTCTAGTTTGATGTATGAAAATATTGCTTTTAGCTTTAGCATAATCTTTAAAATTTTTGTAATAATCTAAATGCTCAGGATAAACATTTAAAAATACAGCAATATGAGGAGATTTTTCTAGATCTGATAATTGATGGCAAGACATCTCGTATACATAGATATCTTTTTTGGTTGACGCAGGAAGTAATCCTAAAACAGGTTTTCCAATATTGCCCACCAGATGAACAGATTTACCTGCTTTTTTAAGAATGGCATAAATTAAAGAAGTGGTAGTGCTTTTACCTTTGGTTCCAGTGATACCAATAATTTTTCCTGGGCAATTATCTAAAAATATTTTAATTTGAGAAGTTATAATTTGTTTTTTAACAAAAGGTTTAATAAGTTTTTGAGGAATACCAGGAGTTTTAATGATTACCTCATAATCTTTAATATGTTTTAAATAATTCTTACCAAAATGTTGATCCATTATTCCATTTAAAGAAGGATGAGATATTTTTTTTTGATCAGCAACTCCAAAAGACTTTCCAGGGAAAATCTTTTTTAAAAATTTAACAGTATCTATCCCCTCTCTTCCCAATCCCAAGACCAGTATTTTTTTATCAGCTAAATTTTCTATTTTCATTAATTTAAAATACCATGAAAATCATGTTTTTAAAAACAAAAAAAA
>JBDRFX010000038.1:0-2951 GCA_043818355.1 Patescibacteria group bacterium | reverse complement strand
AACATAATTTTATTCTGAATGGTTTGGTTTTTCTAATTGTAATGGCTCGACTGTTTTCTCTTTAGTGGTTAATTTGGCTATATCTTTGTCTATTTTACCAAATTCTTTATAGGCCTGATTGTAAGCGCCAACTGTTGTGCTCAGATTATTGCCTAGTTTTTTCAGAAAAGAATCATAATTAACCAAATGTTTGTTTAACCTTTCTATTCTTTTAATAATCTTTTCAGTTGATTTTTCAATCTGAAGCGCTTTTAATCCCTGAAGCACTGTTTGCAAATAGGCATAAAAAGAAGTTGGCGAAACAATAATAACATGTTTTTCCCTAAAAGCATACTCAATTAAATCTTTCATTGCTCTACCAAAAGCTCCAGAGTTTCCCGACACAGCCCCTCCAATCGTTCCTGGTATGCCGTAAGCCCATTCAAGACCACTTAGACCTCTTCTAGTCGATTCTGACACTAGAAGGGCAAGAGGAGCTCCTGCGCCTACATTAACTACCATTCTTTTGAATTCAATATTTGAAAAGCTAGGTTTAACAACTAATCCATCGAATCCTTCATCTGATATCAAAATTTTACTTCCTCCTCCTAAAACAAAAAAAGCCAATTTCTTCGCTTTGGCATCTAAAATTACACTTATCAAGTCTTGTTTAGTTTCAGCTTCAAAAAAGTATTTTGCTTTTCCTCCTATTCTGAAAGTAGTAAATTCCTTTAAAGAAACATTTTTTCGAATCTTTTTAGTATCCATAAAAAAGTAAAAACCCTTAAGGGTGAGTCGGGGAAAAGTGACTCCAATTCCTAAGGATTTTAGTGAGTGTAATTCCCCGACTCAAGTATTATTCTACAATAAAAGAGCTTAAAATAAAAGCTTTTTCTTCATAAAAAAACAACAGGCTTCGCTTAAGAGAAGTCTGTTGTCTACCTTTTAGAATTAAGTGTCCTTGCGGACTCACTCACTGGCTACATCTTAGCAAATTTTAGTCTTTTTGTCAATTATTCACTTGCTGAGATAGAACTAATCTTAGCTCTAGTATTTTTACCAACATAACCATTTCCGCTAATAAGACCAAACGGAGTTAAAATTTCACTATAATATTTATTCTGAAATTTAATGACTGCCTTTTGAGTCAAATTACCGAAAAACCCTGTTATATATCCTTCAGGATAAATTTCTTCTCCTTGGCTTTTTAAAAATTGCTGTAAAATCTCTACTTCTTTCCCCTTCATACCATAATACAAATCATTTTTAATAACTATGTCACCAATAGGTTTTTGGGGAATATTTTTTAACAAAGCCGTTAATCTAACTACTTCTTTTTTCAACTCTTCAATTTTGGCTAATAATTGATTAATCAATTCAGGATCATCTTTACCAACAACAGATGCTGAAAAAGAGAATGTATAAAAAGATTCGTCACTCCCAAAATTAGTAATTTTGTCATGAACAAAAGGCAATAATATCAAAGAAACATTATCTGTTCCAAAATTTGAGACAACAACTCTTCCGTTCTGGCTATCGTCTAGTTCTATGAAATTAATACTTTGAGCGCTAGCTACGTTCTGCATTACATAGGCAACAAAAAATTTTGTTTTATCTGCTCCATCAAATTTTAATTCTAAATCTCCCTTTCCTCCAATAAATTTGTACCAATTACCAGACCAATTCTTTGTTAAATATGTAGCTGATACAGTGGTTTCTTTAGTAATTGGCAAAAATACTAAAGAAGGAGAAACTCTCAAATCAATCAAATTTTTATTCTTAAAACAATACTTTTCCCCCAAATCACAATTATTTACCAAAACCGCAATCATCCAATCATTAAAAACTTTAGAAAATGTTATATCAGGATCAATTTGTTGCAAAGAATAATTCAAAGAAATAATTCCTACCTCTTTAGACAAAAGAGAGGTTGATAAAGAACTTATACCGTATTGGTCAATTAAGTATTGACCAAACAAATTAATAACTCCGTAATCTTGCTCTGTCTCTTTCCATTCAGTTAAAGAATCTGATGGATATTTTAAAAAAACATTCATTCTTTTTTCTAGATTACTATCTTTTAGAACGTCATCGTAACCAACAATAGTGGGTGCAATTTCAGCCCTTAATTCATTTAACCAAATTTCTTCTGAAACTCCTTTCATTCTGTCTTTCTGATTGAAAGTAATCAAATGCATAAATTCATGAGCTAATAAACTTTTAGCGGTATTTGATGTAATATAATTAGCGTTAATGTAAACCATTTCTCTCTCATTAGAAGTAATAACTTGAGCCAATGGATATTCGTCACCTGGATTAAAATATCCTCCAGCATTTTTTTTCATTGGGTGAATCAAAATGGTAACCTTTACATCATTATCAATGCCAGGGCTCCATTCTGAGCCAAATGTTAAGGTAAGTTTTGAATAAATTTTATCAAACTCTACGGTCAAATTTTTAATTGCTTCATTAACTTCAGTCTGATTCTCATAAGAAAGAGGTTCCCACCAAGCGCTATCAATAAAAAAATATGCCTTAGGAGTAATTTTTTTTAAGACAGCCTGAATACTATTTCTGTCATTAGCATCATATGAAGAATTAATATTAAAAGTAATCTCTTCTCCAATAGAAATAGCTTCAACAAAAGAAAATGCTTGGAAAAGCATTCCAAGAGAAATAAACAATAAAATAATACTGGATTTTCTTTTATTCAGAACTTGCCTCATAATAATTAATTTTAACTAATTTTATCATAAAATATGGAAAAGCAAAAAGCCCTGAGACAAAAAGCTCAGGGCTTATTCATATATCTTCTACTTAATCATCCCATCTAACTTAGCTCTTGTTGTTGAGCCAATCAATCCTGTTCCTTTGCTCAATCCCCAAGGAGATAGAACTTCTGAAGCATACATCTCTTGGAACTTAATAGCAGCTGCATTGGTTAATGAACCAAAGTAGTTGGTTTCTTTTCC
>JBDRFX010000037.1:0-2083 GCA_043818355.1 Patescibacteria group bacterium | reverse complement strand
GAAAAAAGTTTGCCATTGGTAAATATTGGTAGGCATTTTTTTAAAGATAATTGTTGGTTTGTTGTTAGTCGTGATGAGAAAGAAAGCGAAATAATTGATAAATTCAAAAATTCTGTTGAATCTGCGAGAGGAAAACCAGCTGTTTATTTTTCCAAATTAAAGTGCAGAAGATTTGCAGAGGAATTGCAGGAAGATTATAAGACTGGTGGGAGAAAGAAATTTGCAGAGGAGAGATTGTGAGATTGCTGAGGATCGTGAAAATTCGCGTTAATTTTTTTATTCGATACTTGTACTATGCAATATAAAGAAGAATATTTTTAAAAATATATGAAAATAATTGTAAGGAGGTATTAAAATGCAAGAAAAAATATTGATGGGAATTTTGTTAATAGCTTCTCTTTTAGTAGGGACTTTTTTTGTATCTGCGGCAGTAACAGGTAAGAATCCAATTGATTATATTTCGTCTATAAGGGTTGCTGACCCTGGAAATGATAATGCCCCAGAGATTTCTGAAGCACAAGAATCTGCACAACTTGCTTCATTAGCTAAGATAACAGAAGAACAAGCAAAAACAATCGCATTAGATGTAGTGGATATTAATAGCGTCGGAGAATTGACTGATGTTGGACTTGATAACGAGAATGGAAATGTTGTTTATTCTGTAGAGTTTACAAAAAATGGCATAGAAACAGATGTTAAAATTGATGCAGGAAATGGAGATGTCCTTAAAATAGAAGGTGATAATGATGAAGCTGACAAAGAAAGTGCAGAAACAGAAAATGAGAAAGATTCTGATTTTGAACAAGATGGAGTAGACCATGAATTTGAAGGCGAAGAAGAGCACCAAGATTAAACTTTTTTAATTTTTTTAATTTTTTTAATTTTATTGTTCGATGATTGTACCAACCTTTTTATATAGTATATTAATTATATTTTAAAATAAAATGAGAAAGAATTATCCACTATTTTTTGGGATGCTTTTCTTAGTTCTAATTATCTCATCTAATTTTGTATTAGCCATTGAAGAAACAAAAGAAATCGAACCACAGGCATTTGGAATTGGTATAGATGAATTAATAACTCTTGGGAGTAGTTTATTAGCCACGGCGTTATTTATTTTAGCATTTATTGCATACAGAAGAGATGGAAGAAAAAGATTATTGTATGTTAGTATAGCTTTTCTTTTATTTGCTGTCAAAGGGTTTTTGATTTCATCGGATATTTTTTTCCCAGAAAAAGGTGGTTGGATTGACCCAACTGCAAATTTTCTTGATTTCGCAATACTTCTAAGTTTCTTTTTTGGGCTTTTAAAAAAAGGAGATTAATAATGACTCCTGAATATTCTTCACAAAAAGATAAGATTTTAGAATTAGAAAAAAGAAGAAAAATATACAATCTCGTTAAAAAATATGTTGGTTGTCATTTTAGGGATTTAGAAAGAAAAAGTAAACTTCCTGCCAGTTCGATTAAATACCATTTAAATTATTTAGCAAGACATGAGTTAATTACCGAAGAAAAAGAAGGTAATAATTTACGATATTTTCCTAAGGAATTCAATACAGATAATAAGGTTCTGTTAAGTTTATTAAGACAAGAAAGTATTAGAAAAATTTTGATATTCTTATTGGACAATGAAAATAATAGTCATGAGGATATTGTAAGATTTGTAGGTTTATCTCCTTCTACTGTTTCTTGGCATTTGAAAAAGTTAGAAAATAAAAAAATTGTAACTTCAATTAAAAATGGAAGGGCTACTAATTATAGACTATTAATCGATAAAAAAGACGTTATGAATTTGTTAGTCACTTATCAAGAAAGTTTTTTAGATTCTTTAGTAAATAAAGTTGTAGAGATGTGGGATGTAAATTAAAGGTTTTATTAAATAAAAAATTTCAATCCCAACTTTTTTAACCTCTTTCTTCTTTCACAAATCATGTGCCATCAATGTCAAACAAAAAGCTTAAATATCCCCCTATCTTATAATAACTAATTAACACCCCGGTATGGCCTTTTGGTAATGCCGGGAGTACTTTTATAAAAGTTATCTTGTTTTCTATGGAATGTTAAAGAGAAAAGCAATAGT
>JBDRFX010000036.1:0-2729 GCA_043818355.1 Patescibacteria group bacterium | reverse complement strand
GCTGCATACCGTTATACGGAATCGCGACTTTCTCGTATTGGAGAGATAATGTTGGATGACATTAATAAGGAGACGGTTGATTTTATTGATAACTACGATGGTACCAAGCAAGAACCTACAGTTCTTCCCTCTCCTATTCCTCAGCTTTTATTGAATGGTTCCTTGGGAATTGCTGTTGGAATGGCCACCAATATTCCCCCTCATAATCTTACTGAAATTATTGACGCTTTAACTCACTTAATTGATAAGCCAGATTCTACTACAGAAGATTTATTGGAATTTATTAAGGGACCAGACTTTCCCACAGGAGGAGAAATATTCAATAAGGTAGAGATAGCTCAAGCCTATGCTCAGGGCAAGGGTCCTATTGTTGTTAGGGGAAAGGCAGAAATAGTTGATAGTAAAAAAACTAAATTAAGCCAAATAATTATTACAGAAATCCCCTATCAAGTTCAGAAATCTACCCTAGTAGAAAGGTTCGCCGAATTGGTTCAAGATAAAAAAATTAAAGGCATTAAAGACATTAGAGATGAATCTGATAAAGATGGAATGAGAATTGCGATTGATTTACAGAAAGGAGCTAATGCTAAAAAGATATTAAACAGATTATATAAGCACACAGATCTTCAGAGAAAGTTTCATTTAAATATGATTGCTTTGGTTGACGGAATTCAACCAAAAGTTTTGTCTTTAGTAGAATTTTTAAATTATTTTCTAGAACATAGGAAAGAGATAATAATTAGAAGAACCCAGTTTGATTTAAAGAAAGCCGGAGAAAGAGCTCATATTTTAGAGGGACTAGTAAAATGCCTATCTCATATTGATGAAGTTATTAAAATCATTAAACAATCTGATGACCGTCAAGATGCTCATCAGAAATTAATGAAGAGATTTAAGTTGAGCGATATTCAGACTGAAGCTATTTTGGAAACCAAGTTATCTGCTTTGGCTAAACTAGAAAGAGGAAAAATAGAAAATGAACTTAAAGAAATAAAAGCACTTATAGATAGCTTAACTAAGACCTTGAAGAGTCCAGCCAAGATCCTGGCAGTTATTAAGAAAGAATTGGAGGCTATTAAGCAAGAATTTGGAGACGCTAGAAAGACTAAGGTTAATAATCAAAAAATAGGAGAATTTAAATTAGAAGATTTAATTCCTCAAGAACAGACTATTATTACCTTAACTCAAGGTGGTTATATTAAGAGAGTTAAGCCATCAACGTATAAAACCCAACATAGAGGAGGAAAAGGTATTTTAGGTATGCAGACAGTTGGAGAAGATGTTATTGATAAGTTCTTCTTAGCCAATACCCATGATTCCCTGCTATTTTTTACTGATTTTGGAAAAGTGTTTCAAGTTCCTGCCTATGAGATTCCAGAAGGAACAAGAGTTTCTAAGGGTAGAGGTTTATTGAATTTTTTAGAATTATCGTCTCAAGAACAAGTTTTATCGGTTTTTGCTTTACCCAAAGAAAAGAAAGACATGGAAGGGAAATGCTTAGTTATGGCGACCAAGGATGGAACCATTAAGAAAACACCCCTTAGTCAACTAGTGAATGTCAGAAGAAATGGATTAAGAGCGATTTCTTTAAAAGCTGGAGATTTGTTGAAACAAGTTGAAATGGCATATGAGAAAGATGACGTGATTTTAGTTACTAGAAAGGGTCAGTCAATTAGATTTAGCGCTAAAGATGTTAGATCAATGGGAAGATCAGCCTCAGGTGTACGCGGTATCAGAATCAAAAAGGGGGACGAAGTTGTGAATATGGATGTGATTAGATCGGATGATAAAAAATCTAAAAGATATCTTTTGGTTATTATGGAGAATGGTTATGGAAAAAGAAGCGATATTGCTGAATATAGGCCACAAGGAAGAGGTGGGTCTGGTATTAAAGCTGCCAACATCACAGCAAAGACTGGAGACATTGCAGCAGTGAGATTGTTGCTAGAAGAAAAAGATTTAATAGTCATTTCCCAAAAAGCTCAGGTTATTAGAACAAAAATTGATCAGATTTCAAAACTCTCTAGACCAACTCAAGGAGTAAGAATAATGAAAATGCAAAAAGGTGACAAAGTTGCCTCTATACTCTGTATTTAAAAAAAACAATGGCTAATTTTCTTAACCCCAAAGAAATTATCAAAAAATTAAAACTAAAGGCCAATATGACAGCGGCTGATTTTGGAGCGGGTTCGGGATTTTGGTCAATTCCTTTAGCCGAAGAATTAGGTGAAGGAAAAGTTGTAGCTATAGATATTCAGAAAGAGCCGTTGTCAGCTCTAAAAAGTAAGGTAAAACATAGAAACATTAATAATCTTGAGATTTCAAGGTCAAATATTGAAAAAATGCATGGTTCAAAGCTTTTATCAAAGTCCTGCGATTTAGTATTAATGACGAATTTACTTTTTGAAATAGAAGATAAGAAGATTGTGCTTTCTGAGGCTAGTAGAGTTTTGAAAGATAATGGTAGAATTTTAGTAGTTGACTGGAAAGAAAATGATTCTTTTGGTCCTAGAGAGAATGCAATAAGTTCATCAGACATTAAAAATATTAAAGAAATTCCTTTTCAGGTCAGTCGTGAATTTGAAGCAGGACCTAATCATTGGGCAATGATTTTAGAGAAAAAACCAAGTCATAACAATATAGTGGAAACAGCTTGATTCCTTTTTTTGAAAAAGATAGAATAAAACAATACAAAAAAACATGAATAAAAACTTTAAATTTCTATTTTT
>JBDRFX010000035.1:0-22419 GCA_043818355.1 Patescibacteria group bacterium | reverse complement strand
CTATAATATAATACAAGGAGATGACAGATTGGTATTAGAAATTTTTTATGGAAGATCTTATCCAGATCTAACAGAAAGAATCTGCTCACGACTCAAAATCAAGGCCAGTACCTTAACAATAAAATCATACAAAAATGGTTGCGTTGAATTGGCATTAGATGGACAAAAAAATCGCAAAAACTCTATAGTTATCGTGCAAACTTCTGACGCTCTCAATCTCTCTGATGACATTTGGGAACTTCTTTTGATGGTAAGAACTGCCAAAGAACTAGGTTACCAAAAGATAATTGTTGTCATGCCGTATCTTTCCTACGCAAGATCAGACAAACCTTCTCTGCCCGGAATGATAATAACTGGAAAATTCTTGATGGAACTCTTAAATTTTGCGGGTGCAAATTATTTTATTGGGATAGACTTACATTCAAAAAAGTTTGAAAGTACTTTTCCAACTAAAATGAAACTGATACACCTTTCTGCCCTAGAAGTTCTAGCAAAACAATTAGAGAATGAAAATGTCAAAAATGTTCTTTTGTTGCCTGCTGACGAAGGAGCCCTCGAAAAAGCAAATAGATTTGGCAAACTGTTAAATATTGATGATATTGGTAATGTTGTCAAAAAAAGAATCAACGATAACAAGGTTAAGCTAAAAATAACAAAATGTAATCCAAAAGACAAACACATTATTGTAATAGATGACGAGATATCAACTGGAACGACAATGGGAACTTTAATCAAAAAACTAACAAGATTAGGAGCTAAAAGCGTTACTATTGTAGCCACTCACGGTCTTTTTGTTGGCAATGCTATTGAAAACTTGAAACAATCAATACTCAAAAAAATTATTGTTACAGATACGATTCCAATCACTGAAGAAACATTGCGATTATTGCCGATAGAAGTTGTTGCTGTAGACGAACTTTTGGCCAATGCAATTTGCGAACTTATTTAAGAGCCAAACCAAAACCCCCATTTTTTTTCAAGCTAATAATTAGATTGTTAGTTTGAAGAATTTAAAAAATCGCTATTTTAGCGATTTTTTGATAGAATGGAGACATAAACAACTAATTTAAACTAATTTAAAAAAAATATGAAAAACTTTAGTAGTGCATTTAATCAAGATAGAGGTAATTTTAGAGGAAGAGACTTTAGAGGGGGAGATTCAAGAAGAGGAGGGGGTGGCGATAGAGACAGAGAAAGACCACAAATGCATGAAGCGATTTGTAGTGATTGTGGAAAAAAATGTGAAGTTCCTTTTAAACCAACAGGGGAAAAGCCTATTTATTGTAGTCAATGTTTTTCTAAGCGCAGAGAAGAAACAACCCCTAATAGGTATGATAATAGGTCTGACAGATCTGATAGATCAGAAAGAAGAAGCTTTGACAGACCAAGAAGAGAAGACAAGAGAATGTTTGACGCAACATGTGATAAATGTGGAGCAAGATTTGAACTTCCATTTAGACCTAATGGAAGTAAACCGGTTTATTGTAATGAATGTTTTGGTGGAGGAGATGGCTCTTCCAAGAGAAGCGATAGCAATGCTGGCAATCAATACAAAGAACAACTTGATATGTTAAACACCAAGCTTGATAGAATTTTAAGAGCTTTGGATTTAGATGTTTCAGTCAAGAAAGAAGAAAGGGCAGTACCTCAAAAGAAAGAAACAATTGAGAAAAAAGAGATTGTTAAGAAAGAAAAAAAAGTAGCTGAAAAGAAAGAGGTTGTTAAAAAAGAAAAGAAAGTAGCTAAAAAGAAAGCTTCAAAAAAAGATAAGAAGAAATAATCTGATTTTTTGTAATTGAGTAATTTGAGACATGAAAATAGAATCAGCTCAATTTGTAAAAGGAGTACTTGGTACTAATAGCATCTTGGAGAATAATATTCCCCAAGTTGCTTTTATTGGACGCTCAAATGTAGGCAAGTCTAGCGTTATTAACTCTCTAGTTAATCAAAAGAGCTTAGCAAAAACCGGAGCTTCTCCAGGACGTACTCAACAAATAAATCTATTTTTAATCAATGGTTCTACATATTTTGTTGATTTACCAGGCTATGGTTATGCTAGAGTCCCGGATAAATTAAGAAAAAGCCTTCAGGCTATGGTAAATTGGTATTTTTTTGTTTCTGAGCACGAACAAAAAAAAGTAGTCTTAATTATTGACGCTAATGTTGGTCCAACCAAGGATGACTTGGGCATACTTTCTAGCTTAGAAAATTATAAAAAAGACATTGTTATTGTGGCTAATAAAGTAGATAAGGTAAAAGCAACAAAATACGAAGAACAATTCAAAAAAATTAAAGAACTTATTGGAATGCATCCCGTTATTCCCTTTTCAGCAAAAAAAAGAATTGGTGTAGATGAATTGTTAAAACAAATTCTATAATCTTTGTACCAAAACCTAGTTAACAAAAAAGTAACTAATGATTAATTTAAATACTCTTGATCTTTAGTTTGCATTTCTCTCAAATATACATAAAGACCATTTTTTTTAGTTAACTCTTTGTGTGTTCCAGATTCAACAATTTCACCCTTATCCAAAACAATAACCCTGTCTACCTTTCTAACGGTAGAAAAACGATGAGCAATGATTAAAACTGTTCTGTCCTTAGATATCTTCCATAGCGCATCTTGAATTAAATGCTCTGACTCAGAATCTAAATTGCTAGTTGCTTCGTCAAAAATAATAATCTTGGGATTGGCTAAAATCATTCTAGCTATGGCTAATCTTTGTTTTTGCCCTCCAGATAATTTAATTCCTCTTTCTCCGACCATGGTTTCATATTTTAAAGATAATTTTTCTATAAAGTCATGTAGATTTGCCATTCTACAAGCCTTTGCAATATCTTTTTTACTTGCCTTGTCATTACCATAAGCAACATTAAACCCAATGGTATTGTTAAATAATATTGGTTCTTGAGGAACAATACCAATGAATGACCTTAATTGAGCCTTAGTAAGTTCAGCAATATTGGTATTGTCTATTAGTATCGCCCCAGAGTTTGTGTCATAAAAACGCAACAAAAGCTTAACTATGGTTGTTTTGCCGGCTCCAGACCTACCAATAAAGGCTATAGACTCTCCGGGTTTAATGTCTAGATTAATATTAGTTAAAATATTTTCATTTCCATCTGGATATTTAAAGCTTACGTCTTTAAATTGAATGTGTCCTTGGATATTTTCCACTTTAACTGGTTTTTCTGGGTCTTTAATTAAGATTTCATTATCTAGTAAGGCAAAATATGTTTGTAAATCAACTTGTTTTTTAGCAATCTCTCTTAGACTGTATAGCAATTCAAAAAATCTGTAATAAAAAGAAGTAAGAAAACTTAAAACCATTATAAAATCACCAGTGGTAATTGCTCCCAAAGATAGCTCGGAAACTAAAATTTTTAATATTACAAATATTCCTAGGTTAGATAAAGTTCCTATCACAACATCCATTAATCTGAATGTATTAGCATAGGCCCAAATTCTATCAACCCATTCTTGAAACTCTGTTTTTAATCTATCTTCTTCTTTTTCTTCTTGAGCAAAAAACTTAACTGTTTCGTAATTGATTAGATTGTCCGTAATGATTCCTGAAATTTTATCTTCTGTTGCATTGAATGCAACTCTTTTTGAAATATTAAATCTAATCAGATAAACACTAACAATGATGTTAATTAAGAATATCAAAGCCATAACACCAACAATTGATGGTACAACTTGATAGAAAAATATTAAAACAACAACAAGACTAATAAAAACGTCGAGAATGTGATGATGCAATGTCTCAAACATACCCATAAAAGCACCGTCTCCTCTTTTAAAAGCTGAGATTAAAGATCCCGTGTTTTTATTGACATGAAAAGCAAAATCTAAGTCTTGAATTTTTCTGAAGACAGCCAGTCTGGCATCTTTTGAGGCTGGTATCATGGACTTATCTCCCAAATAAAAAGTTGAAGTATTCAAAAGAGTAATGATAATCTTAAGAATAATATAATACAGGATTATTTTTGAAATATATTCATAATCTTGAAGGGGGATAGCATCAATTAGAACTTTGTAAAAATATGGCAATATATTTTGCAAAGTAGTTGCTAAAAATAAAACAAAAAGAAAGATGATAAAATCTTTTTTATACTTAAAGATGAATTTATAAAATGTTTTTAGGTCTTTTAGCATATTTTTCCTACAATAAATATTTTATTATATCTGTTTTAAGCATAAATCACAAATTAATTTTATAGATATTGACAAAAGAAAATGTCATGCTATTATAAAAATATGCACCTTATAGATGGGAAATATGAAACAAAGGAGTATGCCATTAGCATTATGCGCGACGCTCAAAAAATTAAAGGCGTACTCACACTGGGATTTGCGATAACAGCAATTCCTAAAAACCAACACTATACGGTTGGAATCAAGAGAGGTTTTACAAAAGAAATACAAATCGATGAAAATGGATCAATCTCTGTATTAAATCTACGTGGTTATCACTTCAAAATCAAGGGACCCGTATCTTTTCTAAATTAACCTCTTTTTTCTTTTTAAATAAACAAAACGACCTTATCGGCCGTTTTTTAGTTATTTAGTTCATCTAGAGGAACTTAGTTTCTCTTTTTCTTTCTTTTGGTAATTCTTATCACTCCATATAAATCAAGCAAAACCACAGAACCAAACATTGTTCCGAATTTCCAAGCAGTCTTTTGGTCTTCATCTAATTCTTTTATTGGTCTGTCCACTATTTGCTTAGAACGAATAGATACTAAGTCATAAGAAGAAGAAGTAATATCTATTAGGTTCAAAAAGAAAGTTAAGTTATCTGGAGCCATAGATAATATATTGGTTAGAATTAAATCTGAATCTCCAATAACAACCAATGTTCCAGTATTAGAATTCTCATCTTTTGGTTCTGAAATTGCTGCTACAGTAAATCCATCTGCATTTTCAGAAAACTCTATTTTTTGACCAGGGAATAAATTAAAGTTATCTGATTGGATCCTTGATTTCTTAGTTGTCTTAGCTAAAGATGTTACATTATATTCTTCTTTTTCTGAAAGACTGAGTGAAGAAGCCCATGGTAAAACTAAAGATTGAATTTTAGTAAAGGCAGGATTATCAGAAAAATTATCTGATAATAATTTTATCCAATAGGGATATGGTTCAGAAACTGTAAACCATCCTTGACGATAAGTGATATTCTCCATAGATGAATCAAGAACAAAATTTTGATCAATAGTAATACCATATTTTGACGTTAATCTATTTAGACCATGTTTTGCTTCTTCAGCTTCTAGGGTTTCGGGATTAGGATTAATGGCGTCAGCTAAAACAATTACTGAGCCTTTATTCTGAATAAATTCGTCTATAAATTCTATTTCTTCTTCGGCAAATTCTAGAATTGGGCCAGCAATAATTAATGTTTTTAAATTTTCAACAATTTCTTTTTCTTTTATTTCTGCTTCTTCTTCTTGTTCTACATATTTAACAAATTCTGTTTTTTTATCTATCTGAGTAATCTCAACTAAATACATATTATAATGTTTTTCTAATTGAGGAACTTCAATCATCTTTTCTTGATGACCAACTAGAATTCCAATATTCTCTTTATCTTTTTTGCTAACAGCCAAAACAGAAGAAATAAAGTTATATTCAAAATCAGTAACAGAATCTATGATAGGAATAACTTCTTTATCTTCTCCTTGCATAATTGTCATTCCGAAAAATCCTGTTTTAACTTCTAGACGATCTTTTTCTATGATATTAAATTTTAATTGAGGAATACCTTTTTCTGCTAAATCTTTAACGTCTTCTTCTGAGTTGCTAGGATGATGAATTGTTATGTTAAGATTGTTGCTGGCATATTTCTTATACTCTTCTAAAGAATCTTGAATTTGTTGAGAAACTGTAGTTGCATCAACCGGCAAATCTTCAGAAACATATACATCCACTTTAACCTCATCTTCTAATTGTTTCAAAATGGTTTTTGAGGATTCTGACATTGTATACAAACCTCCTGATGTTAAATCAATTTGAAGAGGAAATTGTTGAGCTAAAGCGTTTAATACAATTAAACCAACTAAAACTACAACGATAAACGATTGAGAATTTAAAATATCTTTTTTCATATTATTCGGCTTTCTTTAAATTAACTGACCTAAGATTTAATAAAAGAAAAAAGGTTATAACTGATACATAGTATAGAATATCTGATAATGACAACACTCCTCTAGCTATAGAAGTAAAGTGGAAACCTAATCCTAAGAGTTGACCCAACCTGGCTAAGAAATTAGGTAGAGTTAAAGTTACAAAATAACTACCAGACATAAACAACAAAAAGTTTGTAGCCAAAGCTATTAGAAAAGCAAAAATCTGATTCTTAGTTAAAGAAGAAGCCCAAAGACCAATAGCCAAATATGCGGCTCCCAAAAGAACAGAGCCAATATAACTAGACCAAATAACGCCCATGTCGGGATTTCCTAAAACTCCTACCATAAGGGCTATTGGCAGTGAACAAATTAAAATTGTAATTAAAAACAAAAGGCTTGAAAAAAATTTAGCTAAAACAATTTTGATTGTTTCTATTGGAAAGGTCATTAGGATTTCTATTGTTCCACTCTTTTTTTCTTCAGCCCAGCTAGCCATAGTAATAGCAGGGGCTAAAAACATAAATAACCAAGGTAACAAATCAAAGAACCCTCTCATAGAGGCTTGCCCTATAATAAAGAATGGTTTAACAAACAACCAGCCAGAAACTACAACAAAGACAGAAATAATTAAATAGGCTAGTGGGGTATTAAAGTAAAAATTTAGTTCTTTTTTAATTAAATTCATCATATTTTTATTCTGTAAGTTTTAAGAATATATCTTCTAGGGAACTGCTCTTTTTAGTCAGCTCTAACAACAATCCACCTTCTTGAGCAACAGCTCTGCTAATAGCTGGTCTTAAGTCTTCTCCTTTTCTAACTTTAATTTCTAATTTTCTACCCAATATTTGAACATCTTCAACGCCTAAAATATGTCTTATTTTGTATGGGAGGTTTTCTTTCATTTCTTCTAAGACAACTATAACAGTATCTAGTCCTCCTTCGGCTGATTCTAATTCTTCTGGGGTACCATCCGCAATAATCTTGCCCTTGTTAATAATCAACATTCTAGAACAAGTTGCCTGAACCTCTGGCAAAATATGACTAGAAAGAATAATTGTCTTATCTTTAGATATTTCTTTAATTAAATCTCTTATTTCAATTCTTTGTTTTGGATCTAATCCGGAAGTTGGTTCGTCCATTATTAAGATTTTGGGATTGTGAATTAAAGCTTGAGCCAAACCAACTCTTTGTTTATAACCTTTAGATAAAACACTGATTTCATCATCCATTTTGTCTCTCAATCCACATTTTTCTGCTACCATTAAAAGTCTTTGGGCAATCTCTTTTTCTTTTAATCCATGCATTACAGCTACAAATCTTAAATATTCTTCAACTTTCATGTTTTCATATAAAGGAGAGGATTCAGGAAGATAACCAACAATTTTTCTGGTTTTCAATTTGTTTTCTGCATTGTCTAAATTCAAATCATTTATTTGAACTAAACCATATGTTGGCTCCAAAAAAGAAGTTAGAATTCTAAGAATAGTGGTTTTGCCAGCTCCATTGGGACCTAATAAACCAATAATTTCTCCTTCTGATAAATTGAAAGAAACATTGTCTACTGCGACAACATCTCCGTATTTTTTTGTTAAACTTTGCACATTAATCATGATAATTTTAAAAATTATATTCTTTTAATATATTCTCCTGATTCTGTATTAATTTCAATAACATCTCCAGTTTCTATAAACAATGGTGCATTAATAATTGCGCCCGTCTCTAATGTGACAGACTTTGTTCCGGCTTCTGATCTGTTTCCCTGAACTCCTGGAGGAGCTTGAGTAACTTTTAGTTGCACTTTAATTGGTAAAGATATATTAATGATTTTACCTTGGAATACTAAAGCCTTAATGTTTTCATTGGCTTTGAAAAATCCTTTCTTTTTACCCAATATGTCTTCTGTTAATTCAAATCTATTTGATGGATTGTCGGGATAACAGAATATGTACTCATTTCTATGATTATATAAAAACTTTACTTCTTTTTCTTCAACATCAGCTTCTTCTAAATTTTCTGAAGGATGGAAAGACCTTGGAACAACATTACCTGTTTTTAAGTTTTTTAATTTGGTTTGTAAAACAGAATGACCTCTTCCCTTAAAAGATCTTTGTGTCTCTATTATTTCGTAAGGTTGATTATCAATTGTTATTCGAACGCCTTTTTCTATTTCAGAATAAGAAATCATAGTATTTTAAAATTAATTTAAATATTTATTTAAATAATTTTTTACATTTTTGGTTTTTATATAAAAAATTATTTTTCTATACGCCATTCAATTTTCACTTCTTTGTCGGCAAACTCTAACCAATCACCATGTTTGTCTATTACATACCATTTCTTCTTTGCTTCAGACCATACCATGGGATCATCTCTATAATATGGTTTTTTAACTACTTCTTTTGGTTTGAGTCTGTCTAACTCTAACCATTTTTTAAAAACCGTTTCTATTGAGTAGTCTAAGTTTCTACTCTGGGCCCATTTAGCTACTTTGGTTATGGCTGACTTAGCTTTAGTAACAGAACCTGCTAACTCTAAAAGTTCTTTTGCAGGCCTAACGAATCTTGAATAGATTATTTTTTTCTTTTTAGCATCTTTTTTTATTTCTTCCAAGTTTAAACCTTTGGTTTCAAAATAGTGATTTACTATTTCTTGGATATTGGTTTCTTTTCTCTGTTGCTTTACAGATTTCTTTTTAGGTTTTTTAAGCATTAACTTAAATTCTTTAAAATTTCTTTGTAAAAATCTTTTGCTTCTTCTAATTGTTTTCTTCCTTTTTCAGTAATCTGATATGTTCTTCTTCTATCTTTGGTTTTGCTTTTAACAAAACCTTCTTCTTCTAATCTATAAAGAACTCTATAGGCCGTGATTCTTCCTGGTTTAAAATTAAATTTTTTTGCAATTAAATCTTGAATACTCCACGCATGCAAATTTTCTTTATTTAACAAAAACAAAATATAAATCCAAAGATTTCCTTTCGTATTGTGTTCTCTTAATCTTAAAAGTGGATTCATAGTACTTGACAAGATATTTTACAGCGGTAAAATAGTCTAATATAATTAATTTATTAAATTATGGATAAAGAAATCAAGATTGCAATAGTGGGCGTAGGTAACTGTGCATCAGCTCTTATTCAGGGAATTCACTTTTATCAAGATGTAAAAAGTGATGACGAAATTATTCCTGGTCTAATGCATAATACAATAGGGGACTATAAACCTTCTGATATAAAGTTGGTTGCTGCATTTGATGTAGATAAAAGAAAAGTCGGTAAAGATTATTCTGAAGCAATGTTTGCTAAACCAAACTGCGCAAAGGTCTTTTACTCTAAAATACCAAATTTAAACGTAAAAGTGAAGATGGGCCCTGTTATGGATGGAGTAGCCGATCACTTTAAAGACTTTCCTGAAGATAGAGCTTTTGTAGTAGCTGACCTACCTCCAGTTGATGTTGTAAAAGAACTTAAAGAATCAGGAGCTGAAGTTTTAATTAACTTTCTACCTGTTGGTTCTGAAAAAGCAGCAAAATTTTATGCTGAAGCTGCCCTAGAAGCTGGATGTGCTATGGTCAACTGTATGCCAGTCTTTATAGCAACTAATAAAGAATGGGCTCAGAAATTTACTGATAAAAATTTACCTATTATTGGAGATGATGTTAAATCTCAAATAGGGGCTACCATTGTTCATAGGGTGCTAAGCCATATTTGTGCTAAAAGGGGAGTGAAGATAGAAAGATCTTATCAATTGAATGTTGGGGGTAACACTGACTTCTTGAATATGTTGTCTAAAAACAGATTAAAAAGTAAAAAGATTTCTAAAACTGAATCTGTTGAATCTCAATTAAATAAAAGATTAAGTTATGATGACTTACACATTGGACCATCTGACTGTATTCCATTTTTAGAAGATCAGAAAATTGCTTTTATTAGAATTGAAGGAAAACAATTTGGCAACCTACCAATGGCAATAGAGTTAAGACTTAATGTAGAAGACTCACCCAATTCAGCAGGCTGTGTTATTGATGCACTAAGAATGGCTAAACTAGCTTTGGACAGAGGAGTAGGTGGTCCTTTAATTTCTCCGTCAGCTTACTTTATGAAATCTCCTCCAGAACAATTTAATGATGAAAAAGCTAGAGAAATGGTTGAAGAATTTATAATTGGAGAAAGAGAAAGATAAAAATTTAATAGACTAGAATCTCAAGGATACATTAGTCCTGAAAAACTCCAAGGCAAAAAAGCCTATAAGACTACTGAGGAGGGAATGAAAGAATTAGAGAAAATGAAAGCTTTCTCACAAGAATTAGTAGAGAAAACTGAATAATATTCTTTCAACGAGACCCGGCCTCGTTGAGATTTTATTTCAAAAGAGATTTTAATCTCTCCATTTCTTGCTCTATCAAAACTCCTTCATATTCGGCTCCATGGTCTGGAGTTGTTTCATAAACAGGTTTTTTTTGATCAAGATGTAAATCAAGGGTTAGCACTGAGTCATCGTGATTTATTTTCAAATAAACATGAAATCTTGGATAATAATTTAAATCCAACTTCTTAACAAAACTTAATTTTGCTCCCTCGTCATATTCTCCAAGCATAATATAGCCGGCTCTTCTCAGCGCCATAACAATGTTTCTGTTGAGAAAATTTTCAATAACAATCTTCATATATTCAATTTTATCATTTTTTCAAAAAAAAAGGAGAAAGTTTGATTTACTTTCTCTTTGGAATTTATGAGATATCTCAACTGTGTTATTGCCGAATCTGCCTTACAGTTCTTTCTCTCCAGTCCTCATACTCATCTGGGGTAAGTTCTTTTCCCTCTTGGATTTGCTCTTGTAGATTGCTTTTGAAACCACTCTTGATTATCTTTGCTTTGACTACCATACTTCCCGCTCCACTTCCGTATCCTAGAAGACCAATTTTTTGACCTTCTTTTGCTTGCTCCAAAATTGCAATTAAACAAAGAAAAATGGATACCGTGTATGGGTTGCCTATACGGGGATTATATTTCAGCCCTGGCTTAACTTTTTTCTCAAAGAAATCTTGGAATTCAGAGTCTTGTTTTCTGGTCTCGTCAATTTTCTTCTTGTATTCCTTGAAGAGATTTGGATCTTTCACGCAATCTTCTATGGTAAGGTGCTCTTCTTGTCCGTACTTTTCGTAACTCCAGAACATTGCCATATACCACTCTACCATCTTAGGAAATGGAGTGTGGACTAAAAAATAATCTAGATTATCTTTTATTGGTCCGAATTCTGGATTCTTTGTTTTCCAATCTTCAACAGACAATTTTACACATTTCAAGAAAGTAGGCGTGGTCAGGATTCCATCTTGACCAAGATGAGGAAAGGGAGCAGTTTTGTGGGGAATACTAAAGTCATCTATGTCTTGAGCATACTGTCCATAATGTAAGTAGTCTAAAGCCAGTAGCTCTGGATTTATTTCTACTCTCATTGCCACAGCTGCGCATCCTTCAGTTACCTCTGCCTTAGGATCATCTTCTCGGTAAATAGAGCGATCTACTGCTATGACAATAGCAGGTTTACCATTGCTAGCTACAACATGGCAAGCCAGGATTAAAGCCTGAAGTCCTGCCAAGCAAGCAAATTTTAACTGAATCGGAACAACAGTAATCCCCAATTCTCCCAAAACTCTTACGGCCATTGGTTTAGACATATTGGAGTCTGATTCAGTTGCAAAAAAAATCATCTCTACGCCTGAGTTGTCTATTTGTTTAAGAGCCTGAACAACAAGTTCTTCCAATGAAATGTCGTAAGGGATTCTGCATGCTTTTACTCCCAACCCTTTAGTCGGGTATTCTGAGTCTAATCCTCGCAATCTGGCTATTTTTTCAGCTAAGATAAAGTGTTCAGGAATTACTACTCCTATCTGACTTATCCCAACTTTAATTTCTGTCATTTTTAATTCTCCTGCCTTATTATAAGTAAGGTGCTAATTTTTAATCTATCATATTAAAAATTTTTAACAAGGAAGATTATTTTATTCTTGTGAAATACAAGCTCTGTGATAAAATAAAGCATATGTTGCATAGAATTTTTATTGCAATTAATTTACCTGAGGAGATTAAAAAAGAATTGCTCTCTATACAAGATCAATATTTTGAGATTCCAGCTAAGTGGACAAAACCAGAGAATCTACATCTTACTTTGGCATTTTTAGGAAACAGAACAGAAGAAGAAATAACAAAAGTTATTGAAGCCATAAAAGAATTATCCAAAAACTACGCTCCTTTTTCTCTTTCTCTAAATGATCTTTCTTATGGCCCTGATTTAAAAAACCCAAAGATGATATGGAGAAAAATAGAGCTATCTAATGAATTAAGAATAATTCAATCTAATTTGAATCAAACCTTATTAAAAAGCATTGATTTTGAATTGGATAAAAAAGAATTTAATCCTCATATAACATTGGCTAGATTAAATGTTTGGGATTTTCAAAAAATTAACCCTGAAGAAAGAGCAATTCAACAATCCAATTCAAATTTAAATTTTAATGTTGAATCTATAGAAATAATGGAAAGTATATTAAAAAGAACGGGAGCCGAATATACAACTTTAGAATCTATTAAACTACAATGAATATACATATTATTGGCATTGGCGGAATAGGAACCTCTGCTTTAGCTAAACATTATATATATGAAGGCCACACAGTTTCAGGGTCTGATTTGAACGAATCTGAAACTACTCAATCTTTAGAAAATTTAGGAGTTAAGATTTTTATTGGACCACATTCTTCAAGCAATATTGCTAAAGATCTAGATTTAGTGGTTTATACTTTAGCAATTCCTTTTGATAATCCAGAACTAATAGAAGCAAGAAATCTTAGACTTAAATGCATAACATATCCTGAGGCTTTGGGAGAATTGACTGAAGAATATTTTACTATTGCTGTTTCTGGTACTCATGGCAAAAGCACCACAACCTCTATGATTGGGCTTCTATTAATGGAAGCTGGATTAGATCCTACTATAATAGTTGGTACTAAATTAAAAGAATTAGATAATTCTAATTATAGAGCGGGCAAAAGCAAATATCTGGTTATTGAGGCTTGTGAATTTAAGGGAGCCTTTTTGCATTATAGGCCCGAAATTATAATTCTAACTAATATTGAAGAAGAGCATATGGATTTTTTTAAAGATTTAGACCATATTTTTGAAGTTTATACTAAGTATGTTCAACTTTTACCTGAAAATGGGCTTCTTATAGCTAATCAAGATGATAAAAATGCATATCGGATTGGAAAAAAACTTAAAGAACCGATACGTTTAAGCTTATATTCAATAAAACAAAAAGAATTTGAAAAGCTTAAAAATATATTAAAAATACCAGGAAAACACAACATTTCTAATGCTTTAGCTGCTTTAGCTGTTGCTAGAGAACTAAATATTAAAGATGAAATTTCTTTTAACTCTTTGGGGAAATATACTGGATCTTGGAGAAGGTTTGAAAAAAAATTGATTAAAATTAATAATAAAGAACATTCTTTAATTATTGACTATGGCCATCATCCAACAGAAATAAGGGTTACTCTGGAGTCTGTTAGAGAAAAATATCCCAATAAAGAGATATATTGTATATTTCAACCTCATCAATATCAAAGAACTCATTATTTATGGGATAACTTTATAGAAACATTCAAAAATGCTCCTATTGATAAAATTATTTTAACTGATATTTATGACGTTGCTGGCAGAGAGGATGAAAAAATTAGAGAAAAGGTGAGTTCAGAAAAATTAGCTAAGGCTACACAAAAAGAATCTGTTATTTATGTTGAGAAAAAGAATATCATTGATCATTTGAAAAAAGAATTAAGGGGAAAAGAAATTATTGTTGTAATGGGAGCAGGGGATATATATAAAATTATAGAGGACTTTGCTTGACATTGTGACAAAAAAGAACAAGAATAAACTAAGTTAGAATAATTCATATTAATTATATAAAATATTATGTATTTAGCTTTATTAATAATTGTGTTAGCCGTTGTCCTTTATTGGTTTTTCATAGCTAAAAAAGACAAGAGAGCAGAAGAATCAGAGCCTATGGTTTCTCAACCCATGATTACTCCTGAACCAGAAACACAACCCTATCAACCATCTCAACCAGAAGCGCCTTCTGAACCAATGGTAGAAGATAATCCAGAAGAAGAATCAGAAGATTTACCAACAGTTTAAATATAATTACCTAAAACTCCGCCCAATTGAGCGGAGTTTTTGTTTTTATGAAGTTTTTGAGATATAATTTATGAAATGATAAAAATAAATAAGATAAAAGAATTATTGTATTGGCTTTGGAATGAATTTATTTACGGAGGACATTTTCAGTCTTTGGGAGCTGCAAGCATTGCCATCGTCAGTGCCATGATTTTTGGTGTTAAAATAACCTGGGATTGTTTTCTTACCTCTTATCTAATGTTTTACCCTCTTTATCTATACAATCGCTGTAAAGAAATAAATATTGATTATTTAACAAATCCAGAAAGAACAAATCATATTAAAAAATACATACAAATAATTCCGACTGTACTTTTTTTAGACTTATTCTTTTTAGCTTTTCTTTTAATATTCTTTGGTAATCAGACATCTTTAATTTTCGCTTTTGGATTGATAGTGTTGGGAATTCTTTATACAACAATTTTTAAAAAATTAACCAAGAAGATAGTGATTTTCAAAAATCTCTATGTAGCCCTGTTTTTTTCGTCTATGGTATTTTTTCCAGTTATTTATTATGAATATGAAATTACGCCAGTTATCTTTATTTTTGCTTTGTTTACATATCTAAAAGCTTTAACTATGCAGGTTTTGTTAGATGTAAAAGACATAGAAACAGATAATCAAGAAAAACTATTAACTTTTCCTGTTATTTTCGGGAAAGAAAAAACTTTAAAGATTCTTAATACAACCAATATTATAATAATCATAATCATGGTTGCTGTTAATTATTGTTTAAATATATTTCCTAGAGCAATAACTTCTTTCATTTTAATTATTCCATTCCATTTTTATTGCATTGAATTAATTAAGAAAAATAATTATTTTGGATACATATTGGTGGGTGGAGAATTTATTCTTTGGCTTCTTCTTTTTTTCATAACTAAAACTATAATCACATGATAGACTTTCTTTCTGCCCATAAGACAATCGTTTTGATTATTAATCTAGTTGGTCTTTGGTTATCTTTTTTGGTTAATGGACAAGAGAAAAAAGAAAAGATAAATAAAATCTTTGTACTAATGTTCCTTTTAATGGCTTTTTGGGTAGATTTTGCTTATCTTGCTAGGTTATTCGGCGGGGCAAATATTGAATTATCTGAACTTTCTTTAAGAATTGCTTGGTTTGTTACCCCTCCCTTCTTTGTTTCTTTATATTTATTTGTAATTGCGCTTTTCCAAAAAGAAAAAGAATATAAAAATCTAACTATAATTGTTCTTTTACTGGGAATAGCATCTTCTATTCTCACAGGATTTACTGACTTAATAATTAGTGACGTTGAATTTGTTGGTGAAAATTTATCAATCATCTACGGCGAAGGAATGATTCCGTTTTTGGGAATAGTGTTTTTCTTGATATATGCCACCCTACAACCTTTATTTAAAAACTATTTCAGCTCTTCAATAATAATAAAACAAAAGGTGCAATATTTTCTAATAGGAATATTTATCTTTTATGTCGGCAATATTGTTTTCAACATAGCTCTGCCATTATTTTTTAATACAGTAAACTTATATTATTTTGGAGACTATTCAGCAATATTCCTTCTGGGCTTTACTGCTTATGCTATTGTAGAGAAAAAATTATTTGGCATAAAAATAGCTTTAACCGCTTTATTAGTTGCCCTAATCTCTTTCTTGGTCGCCATTGATATAGCTGTTTTGACTACAGACTTAACAGCCAGAATTTTTAAAAGTTTATTATTAATGCTCTTCCTATATTTTGGCTATTTGTTGATTAAAAGTGTAACTAAGGAAATAGAATACAGAGAAAGATTACAAAAAGCTTATAAAGATTTACAAAAATTAGATAAAGCAAAATCCGAATTCATTTCTATTGCTTCTCATCAATTAAGAACTCCTTTAAGCGCAATCAAAGGATATGTTTCAATGCTGTCTGAGGGCACTTATGGTGATTTGCCTGAAAAAACTGAAAAGCCACTTAATAATGTATATAAGGCAAATGAAAGATTAATAAAACTAGTTAATAATTTATTAAATCTCTCCCGAATTGAATCTGGTAAAATAGAATTAAAATTTGATAAATACTCTCTAGAGGAAATTATAGAAGAAACTATTGATAGTCTAAAAAAACCAGTTCAAAAAAAGAATTTATATATTAAATTTGAAAAACCTAAAAAATCCTTACCGAAAATCTTTATGGATAAAAGTAAAATGGTAGAAATTTTAACAAACCTCATTGATAATGCTATAAAATATACTACTGAGGGAGGAATAACTATTACTCTTAAATCAGAAAAAATTAAAGAAATGGAGAGTGCTGTTATAAAAATAACTGACACGGGATCTGGAATGAGTCAAGATGAAATATCTAAAATATTTAAAAGTTTTTCTAGGGGTATGGCTGGAACTAAACTATACACAGAAGGTGTGGGGCTAGGGCTATATATTGCTAAAAAATTTGTCCAAATGCACAAGGGAGACATTAAGGCTGAAAGCAAGGGGAGAAATAAGGGATCAACATTCACAATAATATTACCATTAAAATAAAATACTTAATGAAAAAAATTCTATTGATTGAAGATGAAAAGATCCTTTCTGAAATGTATGCTCAAAAATTAGTTCAAGAAAACTTTACTGTACTAACGGCCTTTGAACCTTTTGGTGGACTAGAATTGGCCAGAAAAGAAAAACCTGATTTAGTTTTACTAGACATATTACTTCCTAATGAAAATGGTATTTACTTTTTAGAACAATTAAGCCAAGATTCAAAAATATCTAATATTCCTGTAGTTGTATTCTCAAACTATGACGATATAGAGACTAAAAAATTAGCGCTTAATATGGGAGCTAAAGAATATTTATTAAAAACTAGCTATACGCCAAAACAAGTTATTGAGAAAATCATCAAATATCTTTAAAAAATATATGAAAAGAATATTTATTAAAAAAACAATTGAAGAGGTAGGCAAAAAAGTGAAGATTGCTGGCTGGGTTAATAGTGTAAGGGCACATGGAAAAATCCTATTTGTTGACCTCAGAGATAAAACCGGCCTCATGCAAATAGTTTTTAGTCAAAAAAACGAAGAACTTTATAAAATAGCTGAGACTTTGAGGCCAGAATGGGTGATTGAAGTTACTGGAGAGATTGGAAAAAGGCCAGAAGGAATGATCAATAAAGATGTTAAAACTGGAACAATAGAACTAACCCCAGAAGAAATAAAAATTTACTCTGAAGCCAAAACAATCCCCTTTAGTATAGATGGAGATGGTTATGAAATTTCGGAAGAGAAAAGATTACAATATCGCTATATAGACCTGAGAAGAGAAAGACTACAAAGAAATCTTGCTATGCGCCATAATGTTATTCAGTTCATGAGAGAATTTCTTAAAAAAGAAGAGTTTGTTGAGGTGGAAACTCCTCTTCTTACGAAATCTACTCCTGAAGGAGCAAGAGACTTTTTAGTTCCTTCTAGAATTAATCCTGGAAGCTTTTATGCTCTTCCTCAAAGTCCTCAACAATACAAACAACTCTTAATGGTAGCTGGACTAGAAAGATATTTTCAAATAGCCAGATGCTTAAGAGATGAAGACCCAAGAGGAGACAGACAGGCTGAGTTTACTCAACTCGACATTGAGATGTCTTTTGTAGATGAAGAAGATATTATGCAGTTAACTGAAAAACTATATACTCAAATAATTGAAAAATTATTTCCAGAAAAAACCTTTACTCAAAAGCCATTCATTAGAATGACTCACAAAGAGGCTATTGAAAAGTATAATACTGACAAGCCAGACTTAAGAAAAGATAAGAATAATCCTAATGAATTAGCTTTTGCTTTTGTTACTGACTTCCCAATGTTTGAATGGCATGAAGGAACTAAAAGATGGGGAGCAGCTCATCATCCATTTACACAACCTCATACTACAGACATTGAAAAGATTAAGAAAAACCCTAAAGACATTAGGGCTCGCCAGTATGATTTTGTTTTAAATGGTTTTGAAATTGGTGGAGGAAGCATTAGAACAATTGACCTTAATCTTTTAACTGCAGTTTTTGAAGTTTTGGGACATAAGGCTGAAGAAGTAAGAGAGAAATTTAAAAACTATTTTGAAGCCTTTAGCTTTGGTGTTCCTCCACACGGAGGAATAGCTCCTGGCATAGATAGATTTTTAGCTGTTGTCTTAAACGAGCCAAATATTAGAGAAGTAATAGCTTTTCCCAAAACTGGAGATAATAGGGGATTAATGATGGGAACTCCTTCTGAGGTTTCTGAGGAACAATTGAAAGAACTTCATATTAAAATAGATAAAAAGTAAAAAATGAATAGAAAGAAAAAAGAGAAAATTAGATTATTGCTAATAGGTTTTCTTTCTAGTTTGTTGCTTTTGGGGGGCACCTCTTCTTTGAGTTTTTTATTAGAAAATTTCCTTTATGCGCAAATATCAAAACCATTAGAACAGATGGTTATTTTGGAAATTCCAAAACATGTTTTTCCCGATATAGAAATTAATAGCGAATCGGCCTTATCTCAAAAAATTACTAGCTATGGAAAACAAAAAACATTATTTAGAGAAGATTCAAAAAAAGTTTTACCAATAGCGTCATTGACCAAATTAATGACCGCCCTAGTTATAATTGAAAACCCAGAAACCTATAACTTTGATAACGTTATTACTGTTTCAGAGAAAGCAGCATCTCAAGATAATGTTCCCATTTATAGTAATTTAAAAAAGGGAGAATCTTTTTCTATAGATACTCTTTTTTCTTTAATGATGATCTATTCTAGTAATGACGCTGCTTGGGCTCTGGCTGAGGTTATGGGTCCTGAAAACTTTGTTGATAAAATGAATCAAAAAGCTCAAAAAATAGGATTGAATAATACATATTTTGTAAATCCTACTGGACTAGACCCTCAAGGCGTAAAACATAGTGAAAAAACCATTCATCTATTTAACAGATCTACTACAACTGATTTGTTGAATTTGGCTGAATATATTTTATCTAACCAACCAATGATTTTTGAGGCTTCTATGAAAAAAGGTCCATATGAAACTAATAATGGGGTTTCTAGTTTATCTTCTGGCAAATTATCATTCATTGGAGGCAAAACAGGATACACTGACGAGGCTGGAGGATGTATGGTTTTTGCTTTGAAAAATACAAAGGGAGATAAATTCATTAATATAATATTAGGGGCTACCTCTTCTATAACTAGAATCATTGAATCCCAAAAAATAATTAATTATATACAGAATGACCCTTCTAACATTTAATGTAATTAAGATATTTTTTCTTTCAACCATGTCTGCCGTTTTCTCTTTTCTTTTAGCGCCCTTATTGATTGGTTTTTTAAATAAAACTAAATTTTGGAAAAAAAAAGCTAGAGAAAAAAGCATTACAGGCGAAGACGCTACTGTTTTCTATAGTCTGCATAAAGAAAAAGAAACATCTGCTCCAAGGGGTGGAGGGGTCTTGATTTGGGGAACAGTTCTCTTGATTATCCTGCTAGTTTATTTCACATCTGAAATATCTGATATTTGGTGGTTAAAAAAAATGAATTTTCTTTCTAGAAGTGAAACCTGGCTTCCCTTGTTTTCAATCCTAGCTGGATCTATTGTTGGTCTTGCAGATGATTACTTAACTATTTCTGACAAAGGAAAATACATTGGCGGTGGTATTACTTTTATAAAAAGATTGGCTCTTGTTTCTCTAATTGGCTTGGTGGGAGGTTTGTGGTTTTATTACAAATTGGGCAAAAGTAGCATTTCTATTCCTTTAATTTTTAATTTTCCCGAAGGCATTCATCTAGACATTGGAATATTATATGTTCCTTTATTTATTCTTGTTATGGTTGCCTGTTGGTCTTCTGGAATTATTGATGGACTAGACGGTTTGGCTGGTGGTTTGTTTGCTTCGGTATTCAGCGCCCTCACCATTATTGCCTTTTCTCAAGGAAAGATTAATTTGGCTAGTTTTTGTGCTGTTATCTTGGGAAGCTTATTTTCTTTCTTATGGTTTAACATTCCTCCTGCTAAATTCTATATGGGAGAAACAGGAGTCTTGGGTTTGACTTCAACAATGGCTGTGGCTGCCTTCCTGACTGATTCTGTGGCTGTTTTACCCATCATTGCTCTTCCTTTGGTAATAACAGTCGCAACAACTATATTACAGGTACTTTCTAAGAAATACCGTGGTAAAAAGATTTGGCTTTCAACTCCCATTCATCATCACTTTGAGGCTATGGGATGGCCATCATATAAAGTAACAATGCGCTTCTGGATTTTTGGTGTTGTATCTGCCATTCTGGGAGTCGCTATTCGCTTATTAGCTCAAAATGGATTTTAAAACTTTAAGAAAAAAATATCCTCTGTTTGTTTTTGAAAAATATTCATATGCCATTTCAAAAAAGAATTTGACGATCTCTTTTGTTTTTAAAATAAAACCCGACATTGAATTTAATCCAGAGATAATTATTAAAAATATTGACGAAAGAAGAATTAAAAAAATATCTAAAAAAATTTTAAATAATTTAATTTTTAATTTAGGCCTCATAGAAATGATAAGTTATTGGAAGGCTACCTGTTCTCCTCAAATTCACATTCAAGCTGGAGGGCTTAACGTTTCTCAAAAAAAGTGGTGGATGGATTTGTTAATCAATGGAATGGGGGAATTTTTCTATATCAATAAAATAGATTTTAAAAATAAAGAATTTTTAAAAATATCTTCTGAATTACCCGATAATGCTATTTATGCTGACGAAACTCGAAATAGAATATTGATTCCTATTGGGGGAGGCAAGGATTCTGTTGTTACTGTTGAGTCTTTAAAAAAATGGCCCGCTGGTATAAATTGTTTTTCCTTAAATCCAACTAAACCAAGTAAAGAAATTATGAAATTAGCAGGATGCAAAGATCCTATTATTGTAGAAAGAAAAATTGATAAAAAACTTTTAGAACTGAATCAAAAAGAATTCTTGAATGGACATACTCCTTTTTCTGCTTACTTAGCTTTTTTATCTATTCTGTTGGGAGTAGTTTTTGATTATAGATTCATAGCCCTATCTAATGAAAGAAGTTCTAATGAAGGCAACATCAAATATCTGAATACAGATATTAATCATCAATACTCAAAGAGTTGGGACTTTGAAAAAAAGTTCAGAGGTTATTCTAAAAAATATTTGGTCAAAGACATTGAATATTTTAGTTTCTTGAGACCTTTATATGAAATACAAATAGCAAAACTCTTTTCTGCTCATGAAAAATATTTTCCTGTGTTCTTGAGTTGTAACGAAGCTAACAAAACAACGTCAGGAACCAAAAAACCAAAACGTAATTGGTGTGGTGCTTGTTCAAAATGTTTATTTGTTTATATGGCTCTTTATCCTTTTGCAGATACAGAAAAACTAATTAAAATTTTTGGGAAAGATTTATTGAATGATAAAAAACTATTACCCATATTGGAACAATTAATAGGGGATGGTGACTTTAAACCTTTTGAGTGCGTGGGTACACATAAAGAAAGTTTAGCTTTACTTTATTTGATTTTAGAAAAAACTGATAAACCATATCTTTTAAAATATTTTGAGAAAAAGATTTCAAAAAATTCTAAAATTTTAAAAAATGATTCTGATAAAATTTTAAATTCTTGGGATAATAAAAACTATTTACCAAAAGAATTTAATAAAATATTGAAGGATATTTACAACTTAAAATAGAGTCTGTTTTTTTGACAAAAAATTAAAAATAATAGTATAATGAACCCGGGTAAAATTAAAACAAAAGTTAAGGGTGGCAACAAAAATGAACAGCATGGGATGCTTAAAAACTATAGCGAATAAGTGCTATAGAAACCTTTGACACGGGGAGACGAGGTTAGAGTAGTTGGGCTATTTCACTGAATTCTTCAAGACAACCTCGTCTCCCTAAATTCTTTTATTTAAAACACTCGGGATAATAGCCCGTTTTTTTTGTTTTTAAAAACATGATTTTCATGGTATTTTAAATTAATGAAAATAGAAAATTTAGCTGATAAAAAAATACTGGTCTTGGGATTGGGAAGAGAGGGGATAGATACTGTTAAATTTTTAAAAAAGATTTTCCCT
>JBDRFX010000034.1:0-11776 GCA_043818355.1 Patescibacteria group bacterium | reverse complement strand
AAATTTACTTCTGGCTTAACCTTATCTTTGTAGGTTATGATTGATCCTCCAATTTTTAAAATAAATAGTTCCATATTAATTAAAATAAATGATTATTAATTATTTTTGCTTCTCCTCCAACTTCGCAAACAATTGTTTGCTTAACACCCTGAATGTTTTGAAGCCTTTTTTCAATTTTTTGAGCGTCTTTTTCTAAACAAAGTATTTTAACCTGAGGACCAGCATCAATTGTAAAATAGCTTTCTAATCCTTCTTCTCTCCAATCTTGTACAGCCTTCATTATTCTTAGAGTATCTGGTTCCCAATATATTAGAGGGGGATTGGTTGTTATCATGGTAGCGTGCATTTTTAAACAGTTATTTTCAGCAGTTTTGCCAACCTTGGTAAAATTTTTTTGGGCAATTCCCTTTCTCACCATTTCTAAATCTTGTTCTATGGTATCCAGCCATCCTTGATACATCGGACATGTTCCCATGGTAGCATTCATACCTTTAGTGCTAGAGACTTTTTTTGCTGACATTGAGACAATAGTTACAATTATTCTAAATTCAGGCCAATAGTCGGGTTTTTCTATTTGGAAAGCATAGCTGTCGGATCCATCTTCTTTTTTTCCCTTTTGCCACTCTACAAAACCACCATGTAAGCTTCTTGAGGCGGATCCAGAACCAGAAAGCCTTGAAAGAATTGATAATTCTTTCAGATCAAGATCTAGTCCAGCAGCCTTGCTTCCCGCAAAGGCTAAAGCCGAAAAGCCAGAAGCAGAGCTTGCTAACCCTGCTGCAGTAGGAAAATTATTTTGACTAGCTATCTTGGCTTTTGTTTCTATGTTAGCTTTTTCTCTAATTTTATTAAGATGACTAATGGTTTTTTCTAAAACAGACCCTTCTGCTATTTCTTTGCCATCCAGGATAAAGATGTCTTTTTCATACTTTGGATCAAATTCTACTGTAGTAATAGTGTTGAGTTTATCGTAAGCAACAGAAATATTGCTATTATTGGGCAATATTAGTTTTTCATCTCTTTTGCCCCAATATTTTACTAGTGCAATATTAGAATTTACTTTTGCGGTTATTTTCATATTTTTAATTAATTTGTCTTACTCCTTCATCTCCTATTTTTGCTTCAAAGGAGTCAAAGCCAGCCTGTCTATATTTTTCTTTTAAGTTTAATAATTGCTTTCCGTTTTGAGCCAAAACCAAACAGCAACCGCCACCCCAACCTCCTGTTGGTTTGGCTCCCAAAGCGTTATTCCAACAAGCTATTTCTATTATTTTATCTAATTCTGGGGTTGATATATCTAGCTTTCTTAATTCTTTATAATATTCTGTCATTAGTTTGCCTAGATTCTCAAAATTATGATTTCGTAATTCATTTAAAGCTTTTTTACTAATGTTATCAAGAGTATCCATGATTGGATTTACAATGTCGGGATTTTTTTCCATTTGTTCTCTCACATAGGAAACGGTTTTAGCAGTTTCAGCCCTTTTGCTACTATTAACAATCAGTAGAGGAATTTTAAAGTCAATTTTTAATGGAGTTATGCCATCGGATTTTTTATAAGTAATATATCCACCATAAGTTACTACGGCGCTATCTATTCCTGACGGAGTACCTCCATGAGCTATAACGTCACCCAAATAAGCAAAATCAGAGATTTCTTTTTTGTCAGGGTTTTGTTTTAAGAATTTTAATACAGCTAGGGCGGTTGCAGAAAATGCTGCTGAACTTGAACCAAGGTTTTTTGGGATTTCTGATTCTCCCTCAATTTTGAATCCAGTAAAGCCATATTTTTTTAGAATACTGGCAATAACAAAAATGCTGGCAGGCATATTTTTTTCTATAGTAGCTTTTCTTAATTCTTCAAATTTTTTTTCTTCTTTTAGATTATTTACTTCTTCATAAAAAGAAAATAACTCTTTTTGGTTGAGAGTTTGTTGAATGTTTATATCTTTAGCGTTAAAAAAGAGAAGATTTTCTTGGATAGGAGAGATTTTTACTGTGCATCTTTTATCAATTGTACAAGCAATGCCTAATTTGTCATAAACAACAGCATGCTCTCCAAACAAAATTATTTTTCCTGGAGCTGATGCAATTATTGTTTTTTGCATTTCTATAATTTTAATTTTTGATAATCTATACTAACAAATTAAGTATATTATATAAATCGGTACCTTGAAAGATAAAAGGTTTTCATTTTTTTTTAATTTTACAAATTAAGTTCAAAAAGATAAGATGAAGAATAATATAAAAATATGGACTATAATCCAAAAGAAATAGAGCCTAAGTGGCAAAAATACTGGGAAGAGAATGGTTTTTATAAGGCAGAAGATTTTTCTAAGAAACAGAAACTCTTTCTTTTGATTGAATTTCCTTATCCTTCAGGTTCGGGCTTGCATGTTGGTCATTGTAGAAGTTATTCTGCCATGGATGCTATAGCTAGAAAAAAAAGGATGGAAGGGTTTAATGTTTTATTCCCAATGGGATGGGATGCTTTTGGATTACCAACAGAGAATTATGCTATTAAGACAGGCATTCATCCATCAGTGGCAACAGCTAAGAACGTAGCTAACTTTACCAGGCAATTAAAAGCCATGGGTTTTTCTTTTGACTGGGATAGAGAAATTAATACCACTGACCCTAAATATTATAAATGGACTCAATGGATATTCTTACAATTATTTAAGAATGATTTAGCTTATCAGCATGAAATGCCTATTAATTGGTGTCCTTCATGTAAGATTGGTTTGGCTAATGAAGAAGTGCTATCAGGAAAATGTGAGAGATGTGGAGAAATTGTTGAGCAAAGAAATATTAAACAGTGGATGTTGAGAATTACAAAATATGCTGATAGATTAATTGACGACTTGGAATTAGTTGATTTTTGGGAAAAAATAAAAACTCAACAAATTAATTGGATAGGAAGAAGCGAGGGAGTAGAAATAGATTTTAAGATTGGTAATTCTGAAGATAAAATTAAAGTTTTTACTACAAGACCAGATACGCTTTTTGGAGTAACAGCAATGGTTTTATCTCCAGAGCATGTTTTAGTTGATAAGTTAACTCAAAGTGATCAAAAAGAAGAAGTTAAAAAATATCTTAAAAGTTCAAAAGATAAAACAGAGTTTGAAAGGATAGAATTAGATAAAGAAAAAACAGGAGTATTTATAGGTTCTTATTGTATTAATCCTGTGAATTCAGAAAAAATTCCTATTTGGATTGGGGACTATGTTGTCGGCGCTTATGGGGGAGGAGCTGTTATGGTTGTGCCTGCACATGATAAAAGAGACTATGACTTTGCTAAAAAATATGAATTAGAAATCAGAGAGGTTATTTCTGGTGGCGACATTAGCAATGAAGCATATATTGGTTTGGGAACTTTAATAAATTCAGGGAAATTTAATGGATTAAAATCAGAAGAAGCTAAAGAAAAAATATCTTCTTGGATAATTGAAAATAATTTAGGCAAGAAAGCCATTAATTATAAATTAAGGGATTGGATTTTTTCTCGTCAACACTATTGGGGAGAACCTATTCCAATTATTCATTGTGAGAAATGCGGTACAGTTCCTGTTCCAGAAGATGAATTGCCCGTTGAATTGCCATATGTTGAGAGATACCAGCCAACAGATACAGGAGAGTCACCATTGGCTACAATCTCAGAATGGGTAAATACTAAATGTCCCAAATGTGGAGGCGAAGCCAAGAGAGAGACAGACACCATGCCTAATTGGGCAGGATCAAGTTGGTATTTCATGAGATATATTGATCCCAACAATGACAAAGTTTTGGCCGATAAAAAGAAATTAGCCTATTGGGCTCCGGTTGATTGGTATAATGGTGGAATGGAGCATACTACTTTGCATTTATTATATTCCAGATTCTGGTATAAGTTTTTATATGATATTGGGGTTTCTCCAAATCCAGAGCCATATGCCAAAAGAACTTCACATGGAGTTATTTTGGCTGAAGATGGTGCTAAAATGTCTAAGAGTGTTGGAAATGTAATTAATCCAGAAGTAGTTATTGAAGAATTTGGAGCAGACGTTCTAAGAATATATGAAATGTTTATGGGTCCATTTGATCAAGCTATTGCTTGGAATACCAATGGATTGAAAGGGGTTTACAGATTTTTAGAGAAGGTTTGGTCATTGTCTTTAGAATGTAAAGGTAATCCAAAGAGTAGCGAAGAAATTATGATTGCGTTACACAGATTGAATAAAAAGATAGATGACGACTTAGAGTCTGTTAAATTTAATACTCCCATTGCCTATTTCATGGAGTTTATTAATTTGGCCTATTCTAAAAAAGAAGAAGTGGGATTTGACGCAATTAAGAAAATGACTTTATTGTTAGCTCCCTTTGCTCCACATATTACAGAAGAATTATGGAAAATCTTAGGATTAAAAGATTCCGTACATAATCAAGAATGGCCTAAGCCAGACTTAGATTTAATGAAAGAAGATAAAATGACAATGATTATTCAGGTTAATGGTAAACTTAGAGATAAAATGGAGATTGCTTTAGATATGTTAGAGGAAGAGGCTCAGCAAAAAGCTTTGAGTCAGGAGGGTGTACAAAGATGGATAGGTGACAAAAAAATCAAGAAAACAATATTTGTTCAAAATGAACTAATTAATTTTGTAATATAAACCATGTGTGGAATTATAGGTTATATCGGGAAAGATTCTAATATTAAAAGTGGGCTCAATGCTCTAAAGAGATTAGAGTATAGAGGATATGATTCTTCAGGAGGAGCTTGGTTCAATAAAGATAAAAATGAGATTTTTTGTGTTAAAAAAATAGGTAGAATAATCAATCTAGAAAACGAAATAAATAATTGCGGTTTTCCCTTAGAGGGAAACCCTTTTATTTTTCATACTCGCTGGGCTAGTCATGGAGGCATTACAGATCAAAATGCTCATCCTCATACAGATTGTAGAAATAATATATTTTTAGTGCATAACGGTATTGTTGAAAATTATAAGATTTTAAAACAAAGATTATTGGAAGAAGGTCATAAATTTTCTTCAGAAACAGATACAGAGGTTTTAGCTCACTTAATAGAAAAGTTTTTTGAAGGAAATTTAGAGCAAGCTGTAATCAAGGCTCTAAAATTAGTTAAAGGTACTTATGCTCTAGCTATTATTGCCAAGGAAGATCCTGGGAAAATAGTAGCAGCCAGAAGCTCTTCTCCTTTATTGATTGGTGTTGGAGACGGAGAAAATATGTTGGGATCTGATGCTTCAGCCGTAATCAGTAAAACTAAAAAAGTAGTTTATCTTCAAGACGGAGAAGTAGCAGTTTTAACAGCTGATAATTTTTCTATTTTTGATTTAAATAATGTGGCTAGAGAAGGAATAGTTCAAGAAATAGAATGGGATTTAGAAGAAGCTCAAAAAAGTGGTTATAAACATTTTATGTTGAAAGAAATTATGGAAGAGCCAGAAACCATAAGAAATGCAACTATGGGAAGATTAATTCCCGATGAAGGAATGGTAAAGTTGGGAGGATTAGACAGCGTTGAAGAAAGATTAAGAGATATTGACCGTTTAATTTTAGTAGCCTGCGGAACAGCTGGATTTTCTACTCAAGTAGGAAAATACATGATAGAAGAATACACTGGAATATCTTGTGAAACAGATATTGGCTCAGAGTTTCGTTATAGGAAGCCAGTTTTGAATAAAAAAACAGGAGCAATCTTTGTTTCTCAGTCAGGAGAAACAGCAGATACATTAGCTTCCTTAAAAGAGGTTAAGCAAAAAGGAGTTTTAGCTTTGGGTATTACTAATGTAGTGGGTTCTTCTCAAGCCAGAGACACTGAGGCTGGAATTTATACTAGATCAGGACCAGAAATTGCAGTAGCTTCTTCAAAGGCTTTTATAGGACAACTCACAACATTGGCCATGCTTACTGTTTATTTGGGAAGACAAAGAGATATGAGTTTGGTTATGGGAAAAAGAATTATTTCTGAACTAGATAGATTGCCAGAGCTAGCAAAAGAGATATTAGAAACATCACAAGAAATTAAAAGAGTGGCTGAAAAATATAAAGATTTTAAAAATTTCTTCTTTATTGGTAGAAAATATAATGCACCTATTGCTTTTGAGGGAGCCTTAAAATTAAAAGAAACTTCTTATTTGCATGCAGAGGGAATAGCTGGTGGAGAATTAAAGCATGGTCATTTGGCTTTGGTTGATGAAGGCTTTCCAACGTTTGCCATTTGTCCTTCCGACTCAGTGTATGAAAAAATGATGTCTAATATTCAGGAAATAAAAGCAAGAAAAGGGCCTGTTATTGCTTTGGCAACCCAAGGGAATGAAGAAATAAGAAGTGTGGCAGATGATGTTTTATATATTCCAAAGACTCTAGAAATGTTAACACCAATTTTAGCTGTAATTCCATTACACTTATTTGCCTATTATATAGCTGACTCATTGGGCAAAGATATTGATAAACCAAGGAATTTGGCAAAGAGTGTGACAATAGAGTAAAATATATTCATATGGAAGAAATTTTGACAAAACAAAAAGGGAAAAAGATAATGCTTTTGGGTAATGATGCTGTAGTAAGAGGGGCACTAGAATCAGGCGTCCAGTTTGTTACTACATATCCTGGAACTCCAGCATCAGAAGTAGGTAATACATTTTTTAGAATTGCTGAAGAGGCAGGAGTCTATTTTGAATATTCAACCAACGAAATAGTTGCATTAGAAGTTGCAGCAGGCGCTTCTTTCTCTGGATTAAGGACAATGATGGCTATGAAGAATTTTGGTGTTAATGTAGCATCAGATTTTTTGTTACCACTATGTTATTCAGGAGTAAAAGGAGAAATGGTTATTTTAGTGGCCGATGATCCAAGTTGTTGGAGTTCGGCTCAAACAGAAGAAAATACTCGTGGATTTGGTGAGTTGGCTCATATTCCAATCATAGAACCATCTACTCCCCAAGAATGTAAAGATTTTACGAAACTAGCTTTTAAGCTTTCGGGACAGTTTAAACTTCCTATTATAGTCAGAGAAACTACTAGATTAGCTCTGCAGTCAGCTCCAGTTGAACTAGATGAAATTATTAAAGGAGAAGCTAAGGGAGAGTTTGTAAAAGATCCTCATCAATTTTCTACTATGCCTCCCAGAGTTTTAGAAATGAAGAATGAGCTTTTGGCTAAAATAGAAGAGCTTAGAAAGATTTCAGAGAAGTCATCAATCAATAAGGTTATTAATAAGAAACTTTTAAAGACATTAAAATTAGGAATTATTACTTCAGGAGTATCCTATCTTTATGTTGAAGAAGCATTGAAGGAGTTAGACATTAAATTGCCAATTTTGAAATTAGGATTCTTTAATCCTTTACCAGAAAAAAAGATAGGAGAATTTATTAAAGACCTTAAAGAAGTTTTAATTGTTGAAGAGTTAGAGCCATTTTTAGAAAGAGAAGTGGAAAGACTAGCCAAAAACACCAATTATAATCTTAAGATTATTGGCAAAGAACTTATCCCAATTACAGGAGAGTTAAGGCCAGAACATGTAATTCAAGCTATCGCTGAATTAACAAAACACAAAACAAGTTTTGATTTTAAGAAACACTTAAAGAATTTTAAGAAAGTTGAAACTAGTAAAAGATTTCCTCAGCTTTGCCAGAATTGTCCTTATTGGTTAACTTTTACTACTGTTAAAAGATCTGTCCCTAAGGGAACTATTTTTGGTGGAGAAATTGGTTGTTATATGCTTGCAGCATTTCCTCCACATGAAATGCAAGATTACCTTTTTTGTATGGGATCTTCAGTATCAATAGCTCATGGAATTAAAAAAGCATCGCCAGATCAAAAGATAGTTGCTTTTGTGGGAGACTCCTCATTTTTTCACGCAGGAATTCCAGCCCTAATTAATGCAGTAATTAATAAATCAAATATGCTGGTAATTGTTATGGATAACAGTACTACTGCAATGACTGGGCAACAACCTCATCCCGGGAATCCTTCTAGCGGGAAGCCCATAGAGATAGAAGACGTGGTGAAGTCATTGGGAGTAAAATATGTGAAGAAAATTAATCCCATTAATGCCAAGGAGTTTGAAGCAACAATTAAAGAGTTTTTAGATAAAGATGAAGTTTCTGTAATTGTCTCTGAGAGACCATGTATTAGAATATGAAAAAACAAAATTTTAACATTGTTATAGTGGGGGTGGGAGGGCAGGGATTAATAACCTTAACTAAGATTTTGGCTGAAGCAGCAAAAGACGAAGGTTATGACATTAGAACCTCTGAACTTCACGGTTTGTCTCAAAGAGGGGGATCGGTTGAAACATTAATTCGTTTTGGTAAGAAAGTTTGGTCTCCTTTAGTTATACAAGGCGGGGCAGACTTAATTATTGCTCTTGAAGTTCAAGAATCCTTGAAGTCTTGCTATTATGCTAGTGAAGAAAAAACAATATTCTTAGTTAATGATTATTTTAAATCAATTCCAGGCAAAGAACTGCTTCAAAAAGAAGCTGTTTTAAAAGAATTAGAGAAATTTTCTAAAGAAACAATCTTAATGCCAGCTTCAAATATTGCTAAAGAAAAAATTGGTAAAGAAGTGTTGTCCGGAGTTTTATTGGTTAGCTCATCAGCTTTTCAAAAATTAATTCCACTTAAGCCAGAATCTATTTTGAAGAGTATAAAAAAAATCATTCCAGAGAAATATCTGGAGATGAATATGAAAGCTTTTAATTTAGCTGAAATTATTTAATCTGTTTTCTCAATTTGAGCCCCTAGTTTTCTAAATTTTTCATCAATGTTTTCATATCCTCTTTCAATTTGAGAAATATCGTCAATCATTGTTTTTCCATCAGCTATCAAGCCAGCTATGATCAATGTTGCTCCAGACCTAATGTCTGGTGCTTTTATTCTATTAGCTGTGAGTTTTGTTTTTCCGAAAATTAAAGCTCTATGAGGATCAGTAATCTCAATATCAGCTCCCATTTTTCTTAATTCATGAAGATGATTAAATCTATTTTCATATAATGGTTCATGAATTAAGCTTTTTCCTTCGCATTGAGTTAAAAGTATAGATATTTGGGGCTGTAGGTCAGTAGGGAATCCAGGATATGGAAGAGCTTGAATTCTAGTTGGATAAAATTTAGTAGTTTTAAAAACATGAATGTCACCCTTTTGAATAGAAAATTTCACTCCAATATCCTTCATTTTTTCTAAGAAAAAGGTAAGATGTCTTGGGTCGGCTCCTTTGACTATTCCACTTCCTCCTGTAATAGCTAGTGCAATCATGAATGTTCCTGCCTCTAATAGGTCTGGACAGACTGAGTGCTCTGCTCCATTTAGTTTTTTCTTGCCCACTATTGTTATTGTGTGGGTACCCAATCCATTTACCTTAGCTCCCATTTTTCTTAATAATTCTCCCAGATCTTGAACCTGTGGTTCAGCAGCTGCAATTTCAATAGTTGTTTTGCCTTCTGACAAGGCAGCTAACATCATAATGTTTTCAGTAGCAGTTACAGAGAATTCTTTTAAAGCTATTCTTTTTGGTTGAATTTTTTCTGGAGCTTCTAATACATAAATACCATTTTCTTGGATTACTTTTATTCCAAATTTTTTGAAAGCTTCAATATGGGTAGTAATGGGTCTTAGGCCAATTTTATCTCCTCCAGGGCTAGGAACTCTTACTTTTTTGAATCTAGCCAAAAGAGATCCCATAAATAAAACAGAAACTCTCATTTTTTCAAATAGTTCCGCAGGAATTTTAGCAGGATCAACATTAGCGGGGTTGATTTTGATTTTTCTTTTTTCTAACCATTCAACTTGTCCTCCCATTGCCTCAATAACCTTAATTTGGTTTAAGACATCTGTAACTAGAGGAATGTTATCTATAATAGAAGGTTCTTCAGAAAGTAAAACTCCAGCCAAAAGAGCCCCAGCTGAGTTTTTATATCCTGAGACGGTAACTTCTCCTCCTAGAGGTATCCCTCCTGTAATTAAAAGTTTTGCCATATATGATTGATGGGTTATTCTAAAACATTTAGATTATTATGTCAAAATTAATTTATTTCATTGATTTTGGACTTTTTTGATGTAAGATAAAGATAATTGATATGGAGGAAACGAAAAATAGAAAGAAAATAGTTTGTATTGGAGGAGGAACAGGAACCTCAGTCGTTCTTTCTGGTTTAAAAAAATATCCCGTTGATTTGTCTGTTGTTGTTGCTATGTCTGATTCTGGTGGTAGCAATAAGGTTATTAGAGATGAATTTGGTTTATTGCCCACGAGTGACATTAGACAATGCTTAATTGCTCTTGCTGATTCCCAAGAAGGCTCAACTGATCTATTAAGACAGTTATTTGTGTATCGTTTTCATCAAGCAGAAGGCATTAAAGGTAACACCTTTGGTAACTTATTTATGGCAGCTCTGACTGATATCTTAAGCTCTCAAAAAGAAGCTATTAAAAAAACAGGGGAAATTTTAAGAATTAAGGGAAGAATTTTACCTGTTACATATAGCGACTCTAATTTGGTTGGAATTTTTGAAAACGGGATGAAGGTTGTGGGAGAGCATGAAATTGATATGCCCGAACATGACGGATCTCTGAAGATAGACAAACTATACTTAGAACCCGAGTCCAAAGCTAACCCTGAGGCCGTTGAAGCCATTTTAGAAGCTGATTTGGTTGTAATCGGGCCAGGGGACCTATATACAAGTTTAGTGCCTAATTTTTTAGTCAAAGGGATTAAAGAGGCTTTGACTGAAACTAAAGCCAAAAAGGTTTTTGTTTTAAACTTAATGACAAGATATGGGCAAACATATGGTTATTCTGCCAAAAACCATATTGAAGATTTAGAAAAATATATTGGAAAGATTATTGATTTTATATTAGTTAACTCAAAGAAGATGCCTTTTGAAATTTTAAAGCAATATGAAGAAGAAAAAGCTTTTCCAGTTGAAGATAATTTAGAAAAAGATTATTTTGATATTATTAGAGATGATATGTTATCAGAGCAGAAAACAAAGAAGGTTGATGGAGATATTGTTCAAAGAAGTCTTATTCGTCATGATTCAGAAAAAGTAGCGAAAACAATTATTAATTTACTTTAAAAATATGCAAGCTATAATTTTAGCTGCTGGAGCCTCTTCTAGGTTTTGGCCATTAAATCCAAGGAGCAAATTCCTTTTTCGTATAATGGGAAAACCTATTATATGGTATGTGGTTGAGGGGTTAAGGAAATTAGAGATTACTGATATTGTTATTGTTCAGTGTCCCAATAAAGATGTTGAACAAGCGTTAGAACAATATGGTTTTGATATTAAGTATGTTGTTCAAGAAAAGCCTGTAAGCTCTGGAAGCGCCATATTAGAAGCAGAAGATTTAATTAATGACCATTTTTTAGTTTTAAATGGAGAAAGGATTGATGTTGAAGATTCTGTTAAGCCACTTTTAGACAAACTTGAAAGCTTAGACTGTGAAGAAAAATGTGTTATTTTAGCAGGCAAAACAGACAGGCCTTGGCTTTTTGGAATTTTAGAGACAAAGGATGACAAAGTTAAGAGTTTAATTGAAAAACCAGAAAAGGGCAAAGAGCCCTCTGATTTAAAGGTTGTTGGAACCTATTTATTCCCAAAATGTTTTTTTGAATATTTGAAAAAAGTAGAAGTTCACCCTCATTCTTTAGAGCATGCAATTTTACTTTATGCTAAAGAAAAAGATGTGAGAGTGGCTCTTACAGAAAAAGAAACCATAGCTTTAAAATTTCCTTGGGATTTATTTAGTTTTAATAAGTATTTAATGGATAA
>JBDRFX010000033.1:0-12768 GCA_043818355.1 Patescibacteria group bacterium | reverse complement strand
ACCAAAGCATCATATACTGCAGAATCTCCATGTGGATGATATCTGGCCAAAACAGAACCAATAACAGCTGCTGATTTTCTAAATTTCGTATTATATCTTAAGCCATCCTCCATCATGGCATACAAAATTCTTCTATGAACTGGCTTTAAACCATCTCTCACATCTGGCAGAGCACGAGAAATAATAACAGACATAGCATAATCCAGATAAGCTTCTTTCATTTCATCTGTTATTTCTCTTGCTTTAATGTTCGAAGGTATTATTTCTTCTATTTTTTCTTCTTTAGGCATAAAATTTATTCAATAACTTCTTCTTGATTATTTAATCCCTCTAATTCTTCTGGTAAATTAAAATTTTCTAATTCGGGAATATTTTCTGGTTCCCATTCTGGAAACTCATTTTTTATTTCTTCTATATTAATATTTCTTATTCTTTCTTTAACAATATTGATATAAAGAATTATTAAAATAATGGTTAATATAGAAATAAACGCCCAAAAAATAACTTTACGTTTCTTTTCTGGCAGATTTTGTATTTTTTTTAAAAATTCCATTTTTTAAAAAATACTATTTTGCAGATAAAATAATGATTTTTGCTTCTTCTTCGGAAATGTCTTTCTTTTTAATAGACAAAACTGCCTCTGGTTCTATTGACTTGATTCCCAATATATTCAAAAAATCCTCTAACTTGTCTAGTTTATACTTTAGATTGGGCAAAGCATAATGCATGGGAATTATTATTTTTGGTTCAATTTGAGACATTATTTTAACAGCCTCTTTCGCAGAAATAGTATATTGTCCCCCTATGGGTATCAACAGAATATCTACTAACCCAATAGCATCAACTTGATCGGCTGTTAATTCGTTTTGCCCCAAATCAGATAAATGGCAAACTTTAATTCCTTCTGTTTCAATTATGTAAATTGTAACTTTACCTTTTTCTTTTCCTCGCTCATTGTCATGAAAGGCTTCTATTCCTTCGACAAACACCTCTTTAATTTCATATTCTCCAGGACCATTAATAATAAAAGGATTGCCGGAGACTGCCTTCACATTGTTGTGATCTTCATGATCATGACTAACCAATACAATATCAGCCTCAGCTTTAATAGCTTTGAGTCCAATTTCTTTATCAAAAGGATCTATAATGACTGAAACATTTTCATCTTTTGATCTTTGAGAGGTAATTTGAAAACAAGATTGACCATGCCAAGTAATTTTCATAAAAACAATATATCTATAAAATAATTATTCTAAAAACTATTAATTATTCTAATTCTACTACAGAAAGCGCCGTCTTTCAACCCCTGGAACTGTGCAAAAAAACATATATTTGCTTAAATTTTTCCGCAAACCCTCTCTAGAGTTGAAAAAACAGAAGAAATGTTGTAAGCTGTAAAGTATGAAAAACATAATAGAAAATAATAACGACATAAAACCTTTGAGAGTTGGACAAATTGTTCAGGGTGAAATTGTAGGAACAGAAAGGTCCAGTCTTTTTTTAGATATTAGTCCTTTTGGAACTGGAATAATTTATGGCAGAGAATTCTATAATGCCAAAGAAGTTTTAAGAAAAATGAATAAAGGTGACGTTATTTCGGCCAAAATAATTGATTTTGATAACGAGGACGGCTATATTGATCTTTCCATAAGCTCTGCTTCACAAGAAATGGCTTGGGAAGACTTAAAAAAGAAAAAAGAAACTCAAGAATTGATTACTGTCAAAATAACTGGTGCCAATAGAGGTGGATTGCTCGCCCAAATGGGAGGAATACAAGCCTTTTTACCTGTTTCCCAATTGGGAAATGAAAATTACCCAAGAGTGGAAGGGGCTGATTCTAATAAAATTCTAGTTGCCTTACAAAAATTTATTGGACAAGAAATGAGCGTTAAAATCTTTGATTTATCACAAAGAGACGAAAAACTTATTCTTTCTGAAAAAGCCAATGAGTCAAAAAAGATTGAAGAGGCTCTTACTGGTTATAATGTTGACCAGGTTGTGAAAGCAACCGTCACTGGCACAACTGATTTTGGTGTTTTCGTAAGTTTCGGAGAAGAACAAACACTTGAAGGTCTTATCCATATTTCTGAACTTGATTGGGCTATTGTTGAAAATCCGTCTGATATAGTAAAGGTGGGCGAAAAAATTGAAGCCAAAATCATTGAAATCTCTAATAATAAGGTATTTTTATCCCTTAAATCTTTAAAAAAAGATCCTTGGGACGGTGTTGAGAAAGAATACGAAAAAGGTGGTAAAATAAAAGGAACAGTAGTCAAATTTAATCCTTTTGGCGCTTTCATACAAATACAAGATAAAATTCAAGGCCTTATTCATATTTCAGAATTTGGCAATCAAGATAAAATGAAAGAAAAAATTGAAATTAATAAAGAATATAATTTCAAAATTTTATCAATTGAGCCCAAAGAGCATAAGATAACTCTTTCTTTAGAAGAATGAAAAACCTAATAAAAAACTTCTTGCTCATTAGCTTAATACTTTTAGTTGTATCAAGTGTTTTTAGCGTTTTTGAGCTACCCCTTGAGAGTCAAAAATTAATTTCTTTTTCAGAATTAGTCCAAAAAATTAATAACGAAGAAGTTAAAGAAATTCTTGTTTCAGGAGACGATTTGCTTATTGTTTATCAAAATGACGATACAGCTTTTTCTAAAAAAGAACCAGAAGCCTCTTTATCTCAATCTCTTGTTAATTATGGAACAGAAAAAGAAAGATTAGTTAATATAAAAATTGAGAATAAGGGAACAAATGAAGAATCTGATTGGTTTTGGCCTATAGTTTTAAATTTACTTCCCATGTTATTCTTTGGCCTATTCATCTGGATGATCTTTAAACAATCTAAGGCAGGTGCCATGCAAACCTTTGATTTTACTAAAGCTAAAGCTAGACTTTTTGGAGCATCAGACAATCCTCAAAAAAAAATAACATTCAAGGATGTTGCTGGAGCCAAAGAAGCTAAAGAAGAATTAGAAGAAATTGTTGATTTTCTTAAAAATCCTAAAAAATATCTAAAAATGGGAGCTCGTATACCAAGGGGAGTGTTATTAGTGGGTCCAAGCGGAGTAGGAAAAACCCTATTAGCTAGAGCGGTGGCTGGAGAAAGCAATGTTCCCTTTTTCTCTATCTCAGGATCTGAATTTGTAGAACTTTTTGTCGGGGTTGGGGCTTCCCGTGCTAGAGACTTATTCTCAACAGCAAAAAAAGTTGGTACTTCTATTATATTTATTGATGAATTAGACGCTGTTGGTAGAGCAAGAGGAGCTGGAATTGGTGGAGGACATGACGAAAGAGAACAAACCCTAAATCAAATCTTAGTTGAAATGGATGGTTTTGAGGTAAATGATACCAGAATAGTTATTGCTGCCACAAATAGACCAGATGTTCTTGATTCAGCCTTATTGAGACCGGGAAGATTTGATAGAAAAATAGTACTAGACTTGCCAGACATTAAAGACAGAGAAAAAATACTTGGAATTCATGGGAGCGATAAACCATTGGCTGATGATGTAAAATTAAGAGAAATTGCAGAAAGAACTCCTGGCTTTTCTGGAGCAGACTTAGCCAATACAATGAATGAGGCAACTCTATTAGCTGCAAGAAAAAACCAAACCCAAGTTTTCCAGAATGATCTTTTAATTTCTATTGAAAAGGTTCTTTTGGGTCCAGAAAGAAAAAGTCATATTTTATCCAAAAAAGAAAAGGAAATTACAGCCTTCCATGAGGCAGGACATGCTCTTGTGTCTTCTTTTGTTCACTTGCCAGAACCAGTTAGAAAGGTTTCTATCGTGGCCAGAGGAATGGCTGCAGGATATACTCTAAAGGTTCCTTCAGAAGAAAAAAACCTGAAGACTCAGACTGACTTTGAAAATGAAATTACTGTTTTATTGGCTGGATATTCTTCTGAAAAAATAATCTTCGGAGAAATTACTACTGGAGCTTCTAATGATTTAGAAAGAGCAACTGAATTAGCTAGAAGATTAGTTATGCAATATGGAATGTCTTCTCTGGGACCAATAGCTTTTGGGAAAAGAGAGGAATTGGTGTTTCTAGGAAAAGAAATTTCCGAACAAAGAACTTATTCAGAAAAAATAGCTGCTCAAATTGATGAAGAGGTTGCAAAAATAATTAAAAAAGGACAAAAAAGAGCTGAAGAGTTGTTAAAAGAGAAAAAGGATCTTTTGAATAAGATAGCCCGAATTTTAATTGAGAAAGAAACAATAGAAAGAAAAGAATTTGAACAAATAATTGGCAAGAAAGAAATCAAAACACAGAATAAAATTGATGCCTCGACAAAATCAAAAAAATCTATTAAGGTAAGTATCAAACAGGTTTAAATAAACGCATAACTTGTTAATATTTATAAGGCAGAGTTAAGCGCGTGTAGCTCAGTGTGGTTAGAGCAGTTGTCTTATCTTCTAATAAGGACATGTAGCTCAGTTGGTTAGAGCGCGACTCTTATAAAGTCGAGGCCGATGGTTCAAGTCCATCCATGTCCACAGAATGTCCTTATTAAAAGATATTGATTAAAATATTTTTAATCAATAATAAAGTCGAGGCCGATGGTTCAAGTCCATCCATGTCCACAGAATGTCCTTATTAGAAGAATTAGCTAAAAGCTAATTTAAACAACAGGTCCGTGGTTCAACTCCACGCACGCGCACAAAAATATGGGCGATTGGCGCAGTTGGCAGCGCGTTGCATTGACATTGCAAAGGTCACAGGTTCAAATCCTGTATCGCCCACCAAAAACATGAAAGCAATTTTTGAAAATGAAAATTTATTAGTTATAGAGAAACAAGCTGGTATTGTTGTCTATTCAGAAGGACCATCACAGGAAAATGACGGAGAAACCCTAATAGATCAAATTACAAAAGAGTTTCCAAAAATAAAAAACGTTGGGGAACCTCCTAGATATGGCATGATCCATCGTCTAGATAAAGAAACCTCTGGGATAATTTTAATAGCAAAAAACAACCAAGCTCTAGAATATTTCCAAAAAGAATTTAAAGAAAAAAGAGTTCAAAAAAAATATATATTGCTGGTCAATGGGACAATAGAAGAAAACAATGGAGTCATTGAGGGTTTAATGGCTAGGGCTCCAAAAGATAAAAGAAAACAAAAGATTTATTTGCCCTATGAACCTTTTGGCAACAAGAATCTTAGAGATTCTAAAACAGAATATAGAGTATTAGAAAGATTTAAAAACTTTACACTAGTTGAAGCTTCTCCCAAAACAGGTAGAAAACATCAACTAAGGGTTCACTTTACTCACTTAGGCCACCCTATCGCAGGAGACAAGCTATATTCTTTCAAAGATCAAACTATAATTCCAGGACTTCAAAGACAATTTTTACACTGCTCACAGTTGAAAATTAACCTATTTAATGGTAAAACAAAAGAGTTCCATTCAGAGTTACCCAAAGACATAAAAGAATTATTAGAAAAATTACAATGACAACTAAAACAGAACAATTTAATAAAATTCAACTAAAAGATGGCCTCTCTGAAATTAGATCTGGAGACACTGTTCAGGTTTTTCAAAAAATAAAAGAAAAAGACAAACAAAGAATCCAAATTTTTGAAGGCCTTGTTTTGGCTAGAAAACACGGAAAAGGAATTAATTCTACAATCAAGGTAAGAAAAATTGTTTCCGGTGTTGGAGTAGAAAGAACATTCCCCGTTCACTCTCCCAATGTTGAAGACATAAAGATTATTAGAAGAGGAAAGGCTAGAAGATCTAAGCTTTATTATCTAAGAACAGCTAAGGGCAAGAAATCAAAATTAAAGAAAATTGATTTTGAACAAGGAGAGGTAAATAAAACCACAGAAGTTCAAACAGAAGAGATTGAAACAGAGAAGTCAACTGAAACACTTGAAGAAAAAAATTAATTTTAGCCCAGATGGCGGAACCGGTAGACGCGCTACCTTGAGGTGGTAGTGAGCCTAGCTCATGGGAGTTCAAATCTCCCTCTGGGCACAGCTTGGGCATTTGGCGCAGTTGGTTAGCGCGTCGCGCTTACATCGCGAAGGTCGGGGGTTCGAATCCCTCAATGCCCACATAATTGATTACTGATTAATAATCATTTATTATTTAAATATATGCCGGGGTAGCTCAGTGGTAGTAGCGCTTCTCTGAAAAAGAAGAGGTCGGTGGTCCGATTCCACTTCCCGGCACAAAAAATCGCGGGAGTAGTTCAGTGGCAGAACGTCTCCTTGCCAAGGAGAAGGTCGCGGGTTCAAATCCCGTCTCCCGCTCATTCAAAGTATTGACATTTTAGAGAAAATAGGATAATATAGCAACACCCCTGATAAAGGGGCTTTAAAATATTATGAATTTTTTATTTAAAAAATTAAATTCTATTCTTACTTTCTCTATCATTTTGGGAGCGTTTTTTATAGTCTCTCCTGTTTTAGAGTCTAAAGCTAAAACAATCCCCGAAAGCATTCAAGAACAAACTGAAAATTTAGCTATTATAGAAAAAAATAGTCTTTTACCATTAGCTAGCATCTCTAAATTTAATGAAAATAATAGAATTGTAAAAGTGATTGTAACTGCTTATTCTAGTACTGTAATGGAAACAGACAGCACTCCGTTCATTACAGCATCTGGAAAAATGGTAGCAGATGGCATCGTTGCTAATAATCTTTTAAAGTTTGGAACTAAAGTCAAAATACCTGAACTTTATGGAAATAAAATCTTTGTAGTTCAAGATAGAATGAACAGTAAAAAAAGTGACTATCATGTAGATATTTGGTTCCCTTCTAGACAAGAAGCACTCGATTTTGGAGCAAAAATCACATATATGGAAATACTGGGAAATTAAATATTTAATTAAATCAAAACAGGAATAAGGATAAGCTCATTCCTGTTTTTGTTTGTGCCCGGAGTGGGACTCGAACCCACATGATCGAAGATCACAACATTTTAAGTGTTGCGCGTAAACCGATTCCGCCATCCGGGCATATATTTTATTTTCAAGATCTTTGAGGCCAGGACGGGAATTGCACCCATGTATAACGATTTTGCAGATCGTTGCCTTGCTACTTGGCTACCTGGCCCTTTATGGTTTATATACTATCAACTTTTTCCAAATTTTCAACTATAACTCGTCCTTTTTAGTCTCTTGTTTATAGGCAACAAGATCATCCCCCTTTTCTGCTTTTCCCGTTCCATCATATAATATTCCTGCTTCTTCTCTTTTTCCAAGCTTATGAATATCTTTTTTGTTTCTCTGGAGATTAATAATCTTACCCTTACCAATCAATTCTTCTTCTCTATAAATTTCTAATTTTAATCCTTTTTCAACCTCACCGTCCACTACCCTGGCTCCAATAATTTGACGCTTTTTATCTGTCATAAAAACAATTAAAACTTTAAGCTTAGCCAAATCTACTCTAACTATCTTAGAATCAAGTCTTCTTTCCATGATTTTCTTAACCTCATCAGCCAAGTCATAAATAATATCAGAAGTAATTACTCTTACTTTTTCTCTCTCTGACAAAATTTTAGCTGTCTGGCTTAATTTAACCTTAAAGCCTAAAATAATAGCCCTTGAATCTTTGGCTAACTGAAAATCTTTTTCATTAATCTCTCCTATATCGGCTTTCAAAATTTGTAAAATTATTTTATCTTGAGGAAGAATTTTTAAGGTTTCTTTCAAAGCATCAATAGATCCTGCTACGTCTGTTTTTAAAATCAAGTTTAAAATCTTCTGATCTCCTTCTATTTCTAGCACATCTCTCTGTTCTGTTTTAAGATTCTTGATATTCTCTTTCGCTTTTTCTATCTCTTCAAAAACAAGAATTTCTTCTCCAACTTGAGGAATGTTTTCAAAACCAAGCAGAAAAAATGGAGTAGAAGAGGTGGCTTCTGTAATGTTTTCTCCTAAGAAATTTTCCATTTTTTTAATCTTTCCTACTACCGATCTTGTTGCTACAAAATCACCCATCCTAAATATTCCCGATCTAACAATCGCTGTTACCACAGAACCTCTCTGAATGTCTAAAAAAGAATCTATAACTACTCCTACATTGTTCTTTGATTTTTCTTCAAAGTTTTCGATTTCAGCTACTAAAAGAATTAAATCTATTAACTCTTCGATTCTATCTCCCGTTTGAGCCGAAATAGCCACAGATGGAACATTGCCTCCCAATTCTTCAACAACAATATCTTCTTTAAGTAATTCTTGTCTAACTCCATCTGGATTGGCTCCATACTTGTCAGACTTATTCAAAGCAACAATAAAAGGAATCTTTGATTCCTTAATGTAAGAGATGGCCTCTCTAGTTTGTGCTTTAATTCCATCAACTGCATCAATAACCAAAATAGCGATATCAGCTATTCCAATCCCTCTAGAGCGAATGGCTGAAAAAGCCTCATGTCCTGGCGTGTCAATGAAGGTAATCTTTTTATTATTTTTTTCGATTTGATAAGCTCCAATGTGTTGAGTAATACCGCCTGTTTCCTGAGCTTGAACTTTGCTTTTTCTAATATAGTCCAATATAGAAGTTTTACCATGGTCAATGTGTCCCAACATTACTACTATCGGAGCTCTGGGTTGTTTTTTCATCATATTCTTTTTCTTGTCGTGCTTTGTCAATTGCGTTTTTCTCTTCTGAAGACAAAACATATTTTGAATTACCATTTTTAATGGGTTTTGCATAAACCCTATTTTCTCCTCTTGAATAAAGACTCGTTATAACTAATCCATCGTCATTGTTGTCTAACAATGCTATAGAAAAACTCTGATCTCCTCCAACTTCGGAGAATGGGTTAAATCTTACAATCCCAATCTTTTGCAAGCAAAGCTTACTCTCTTTTTGAAGACTTTTCAACTCTTTGTCGGTTTTTTCTAGCTTTTTCTCTAAATCTCTTAAAACATTCAAAATCTCTTGGATATTTTGGGGAGGTGTTTTTTCTTTTCGTGAAAATTTGAACATATTAATATGATATCATAATTTTTAACTTTCTTCTAAGCCAAAGCGGAGGAGGCAGGACTCGAACCTGCATGAGCTTTAAGCTCGCCGCCTTTCGAGGGCGGTTCCTTATCCAGTTCGGAACACTCCTCCTTTTTCTACCACTTCAATTTAGTTTCTGGTTCAGTTTTTCCCAACAATCTTTTAATGTTTTTTCTTAAAGCAAAACTAATTAATAAGGCTGAACCCAAACCAATAATACCATAATAATATCCAAAATCTAAATATAGTAAAGCTGTCATAATCCAAACAAACAGCAAATTGGCCACGCTAGTTCTTTTAAACACTTTAACCAAAAATACAAAAAATAAAAGTCTAGTCACCAAATATTGAAAATCTGCTAATCCTGCCACTATTCCAAAAAATGTAGCTCCTCCTTTTCCTCCTTTAAATTTTAAATAAAAAGGTAGAGTATTACCCAATAGGGGCATTAGAGAAATCAATACTAATTCATATCCGCTAAAGTTTTTTATAGCCAAGCTCACTATAGCCATGGCCTTTAAAGCATCTAAAATACCTGAAATTAAAGCCCATCTCCAACCAAGTGCTCTAGACAAATTAGTTGAAGTTGTTGACTCTGATCCAATTTTTCTAATATCTATACCATTAAGCTTCCCAAGAAAAAAGGCTGATGGGATAGAGCCTAAAAAATAAGATACAAAAGAAAAGAAAATTAAGTTATCCATATTACTTTAAAATTCTTGATACGACCTTTAAATTAATAGGCGTTAGAACATTAGCTCTTTTTCCTAAATCTACTACTATTCCGTTATAATATCTTATTTCTGATAAGTCTTTAGGCTTTCCCTCTCTGCCCTTAGAAACAATTTGAGCAATATTTTTTCTAAAAGGTACAAGTAGATTAATTGGCAATATCTTAATTAAAAAACTAAGGACTTTAACTGGATATTTGGGAAAATTAACAAAAGAATGCCCAGACCATTCAACAGCCATCACATACTCTTTTAAAGCCAGGAATTCTTCTATAAACGACTCCTTATCTTCAAAGCCCTCAACAACGCTCAATCCTCTTGTGGCCGATGGCATGCCAATTAAATTAAAAAATAATTTTGAAAGCTCCATGTTTTTAATTTGTTTTGCACTAAATTCTTGAGCCTCAAAACCTGCTTTTTTAAACAGCTTTTTGATATCTTTCGTGTCTCCTGGGCCTGATACCTTACCAAAAGAAACCTTAATTGGCAAAGAATAATTAACAATAACATTGTTGCTTTCTTGCTTTCTGTCTATAGGATTAAAAAGATTTAGTCTAATTATCCTTACTTTGTCATAATTGGGCCCTAAAGCTTTTTTCAAAGCGCATGATGCCTCTTCTGTAACTGCAGCGCCATTTTGAGAAAGAATAAGAGTTGGAAAGTCACTCCTGTCACTCATTTTTCCATAATAATATTCTATAACAGGGCTAACAGGATTTTTAGTAGCTAAAAAAATTATATCTGGAATATAGCTAGTGGACCAATTAGAATCTGAAATAGTCTCAACTAAAAATGGCTCTCTTTTGCTTTCTCTTTCAACAAGTATTTCCTTTTCAATCTCTCTGCCAATACCCAAAACATCAGACACTTTAGCTAATTCAAAGGCAAACATTGTGCCCGTTCTTCCTCCAATTCCTATAACAGCTATTTTTATATTTTTCATATAGTGGACTATTCTTAAATTAGCTCGAACATTTTTCGCCGCCTGCGGCGGCGAAGGGAAGCCCCGTGATTTTGCGGCTCGCCGCGTCCTTTGACAATTTCAAGTTTTTAGTGAGCAAAGCTCACTAGTAAAATCATATCAGATTTTACCTTTGGCGGCAAATTCCAAAAAAGAAAAAAGCATAATAAAATACCTCAAAAACTGAGGCATTTTATACCCTAATAGATAGATAAAACTGGCTACCTAATACTAGTCTTCTTCGACTTCTTCTTCCTCAAGTTCTTCTAGTTTCTCTAAACTCTTAACTCTTGTCCTTTCTTTTAACTCCTCGACTTCCTCAAGGTCCTTTCCGTTCTCTTCGCTTTCTTTTCTGGCTTCTCGCAGCTCTTCCTCTAGTTCTGCTTTTTCTTCACTTGAAGCCTGTTCTAATTTTTCTTGAAGTTCCTTAATCTTCGCTTCGAATTCTTCTTTTTTCTCTAACTTCTCTTCAATCTCCTCGAGCTCTTCTTCTAAATCCTCTTCCTGCTCTATTTTCCTTTCAGCATTTCTGGCCAGCATTTCAGCTGCCATAGCCTGACCGTAAGCTTCACCGTATTTTCCAGCTTCGAAAGCTTTTTCTGCGGCAGTCAATTTATTTTGAGCTTCTGACAGTAACTCGGAAACCGCAACAGGAGCTTTTACAGGTTCTTCTTTCACTTCTTCCACCACATCTGCTATCTCTTCTTTTGCCTCTTCAATTTGTTCTTCAGCCCTTTCTTTTAAATCTCTGGCTTTTTCAAATTTCTTTTCCTCCCTTTCTAAAGCTTCTTCGGCTGCCTCCTCTTGCTCATCCAAATCTTCTCCCTGGGCATCTAAATCCTGGAGTTGAGCTCTGATTTGTTCTGCAGTAGCTGTGTCTCCTACTAAAACGGCTTTCTTTAAATCGATCTCTAGAGATTTCTCTTGAAGCTCTGAGGCTTTCTCTCTCTGCTCAAAAGCTTTCTCTATTTCTTTTTCTTTTTGATCAAAGAGGTCCTCCTCTTGCTCTTCCAGTTCTTCCAGTTCTTTCTCTTCAGCTTCTAGCTCTGTTTCTAATTTCTCTTCTTCCAATTCTAAAAGTTCCTCTTGGGCTTCCCATTTCTGTTCAATAGCATCTTTTTGAATTTCAATATCTGCTAAAGTCGCTCTTAGCTGGGCTACTTTCTCAAAATCTCCTGCCTGTCTGGCCTGCAATATCTGAAGCTTGACCTCTTCTTTTTGAGCCTTTAATTTGGCTTTTTCTACCTCGAAGGTTTGCTTTAACAATTCTTGCCCGGCATCGAAGTCATCGTCTAACTTTTGGGCTAATTGAGTTATTTCTTTTCCTTTGACTTTCTGGTCTTCAAGAATTCCAGCAGCTCTGGCCATATGAGCTTGAATCTTCCCTTGGGCAATATCCAATCCCGGGGCGTCTACCCCCTTGATTTCTAAAAGAGCCTTTACTTCAGCAATTCTTTCTAAAGCTCTTTCTGTCTGCAATAAAGCTTTGGCTTCAGGATTAAAAGTAAAGAATTCCCCAAGAGCTTCTGCCCACTGATCCAAGAAATAGAAGAAGTCCCCGGGTTTCTGACCGGGATCTGGCAATTCTGGTAAAGGCCCCTTGGCCGGCAGAACCTCATTCTGGGCTGTCGCCATCCCAAAGAGGCCCACCAAGAGAAATCCAGCAATCAATAAAGATAATCTCATAATTAATGCTTATTAAAATTATTATATTTAATCCGACCTTTCATTTTCTATTATATCAAATTATGGATAAGAGCTCAAACCTTCCAAACAAAAAAACAGAAATTTCAATGAAATTTCTGACATATATGAAAAATTTTCTTTTACAAAAATGTGGTTCGAACCGATATTTTTTACAGGTTCTTTGGCAGTTTTTAAAGAACGCGGCGAGCCGCAAAATCACGGGGCTTCCCTTCGCCGCCGCAGGCGGCGAAAAATGTTCGAGCTAATTTAAGAATAGTCCACCATTTCGGATATGTCAATGTTTCCGCCTCGCCGCTTCGCGGCTCGGCGGCTAAATTGAAGGGAAATTTGAAAGAAAAAATCAATTTCTGGTTTTGTAAAATGTGGTTCGAGCCGATATTTTTCAGAAATGTCCTC
>JBDRFX010000032.1:0-2373 GCA_043818355.1 Patescibacteria group bacterium | reverse complement strand
TACTAACTGTCTTACTTTTATTCCATAGTTCTTTAATTTATTTACCAATCTTTCTGTTTCTAAAATTGCCATATCTTCCGGAATTGTTACGGGAATAAATTCACATCTGTGAGAATCCTGCAGAAGCGCATTAATTTTTTTCACTGTTTTTTTCATACTTAACAAAAAATCATCCCCTTCATCGGGATTATATTTACCGGAAAATCTTTCAACCATATATCTATATTTCCATCTCATCTTTGCCAGAACTTTAATCCAATCATCAAGTAAATCAGGCAAAGTTAACAATCGCAAAGCATGACCGGTAGGCGCTGTGTCTATAATGTATTTATCATACTCAGCTTCTTCAATCAGATCAAGAATGGTTTTAAATCCCATTACTTCATCGATACCCGGAATTGGCAAATCAAAAAGTGAATTAATATCTTCTTGATCTAAAGTAGTTGAAGTATCTAAAATCTTTTTTATTTCATCCTCATATTCTATTTTGAAATTTGAGAGAGCTTTTTCGGCGCTTACTTCAAGAGCATATAAGTTATTTACGCCTCTTACTTCTCTTATTTGATCGCCAATTTCCTGACCCAGGCTATCTGATAGCGAATGAGCCGGATCTGTTGAAATAAGTAATGTCCTAAAATATTTAGATAAATATAATCCTGAACTTGCCGCGCATGTTGTTTTTCCAACGCCGCCTTTTCCGCCAAATAGAATTAATTTTAATTGAATCTGTTCCGGTTCTGTTAAAACTATTTTCATTTTTTTATTCTTACTTCTAAAATGCCGTTTTTATAATTCGAAGTAAGAGTTTCGGTTTTTACTTTTGAAGGAAGCAAAATTTCTTTATGGTATTTTCTGTCCCGGTTCTTGGCGGAAATATCTAATATATCATCTGATAAATCTAATTTGATCTCTTCTTCATTTACGCCGGGCATTTCAGCATAGATGCGTACTTCTTCTTTTTCGTCAAACACATCGGTAATTGGTTCTCTTTCTTCTTCAACTGTGGGTCCTTTAGGGGTTTTTCTAATATTGCCAAATGGTTCAACTATTGGTTTTCCTCCCACCGCTGTCTTTATAGAGAAACCAAATATGCCTTTCATTCCTTCTTTGAGCTGGCTTAAATCAATCTCGCCTTCTTTTTTAATTTCACCGCCTGCTTCTTTTAAATCCGCTGCAAGGTCTACTAATTTCTCTATACCGTTAAATAGACCGCCTAAGCTTAATTTTCCTATACCAATATCAAAATCGAAGCTCTCTTTTCCCTCTTTACCTTTTTTCTCCTTGTTTTTCTCTTCCATAAGATAATCCTTATATTATTGTAAATATCTATCTAGTTGTTACTACAGTAAGGTGAACGATTTTTTTGCAATAAAAAACGACAATTCATGATTTTCTCTTCCATTAATATTTCAGTGACATTAATTTAACCGGTTTTGAAGGTGCAGTTTTAATAGATATGTTTTTTTTTTTCGTCAATAATCTCTTTTTGCAATTTTCTAACTTGTTTACTAATGCTCTCTAATTGTATGTTAGCGCTGTTTCTTTTCTTATCTAAAAGAAAAATTTCTTTTTCTAATCTTTCCATTTCTTTATTACGCAGGTACAACTCCAAGTAATTTGACCTTAATATTTTTGGAATACACCTTGCACCTATAGTATGCATATTTTTTACATTTCTAATTCCCAGCACGTTAGATATTTTTTTCATTTAGAATACCTCAACAATATATTTACTCAAGTTGACCGCCAATTAATTCACATTCAATTAAAACCATTAAAACGGTTTATTATATTATGTTTTCTCTATTGAGCTACTACAAGAAGAAAGAGAGAAAATCATCTTTCAAGCATTGGAACTCATCCCCCTACCCCTTCTCTTACAAAGAGAAGGGGCGAAAACGCTCAATTTTCAAAGTCCCTCTCTTTTTAAGAGAGGGATTTAGGGTGAGTTACTATAATTGACGGTCAACTTGAGTTATTTAACAAGTACTTCTTTTCTTTTTTTATTCCATTTATCCGTTAGACCAAGTAAAATTGTTTTTTAATTATAAAAACGTTTTTACCGAAAACACATAATACACTCATAATTCTCGTTTATCACCAGTAATGAAAATATTTTTTCTTTATATAATCTTTGATGAAAGGATAAACAAAAAATATTACAAGTAGAATTAAGACTACTAATAACCAACATTCCATACTTTCTCCTTGGAACTGCTAATTATTATACTGTTCCAATAATTCTTTCCAAATTTTCTTGCTTCTTCTAAATCTGTTTTCATTTCTAATTCTTTCTTTTTAAATTTTTCTATAAAAGAATTAACTTTAGTCAAAGCTTCTTTTTTTTAAGTTTTTTAAGAAGAATTATTTTTG
>JBDRFX010000031.1:0-17100 GCA_043818355.1 Patescibacteria group bacterium | reverse complement strand
TTCAAAGGATCATTTCTTTGTCCTTTAAATTCAGGAGGAGGTAAATAGGGACAATCTGTTTCAATTAAAACTCTATTCAAAGGAGTTTTTTTAATTATCTCGTCAACATCAAACTTAAAAATTATTCCATTAAACCCTAAATATAAACCCAAGTCTAAATATTTTTGAGCTTGTTCCCAATTTCCAGTAAAGCAATGAATGACTCCCTTAATGCCTTTGTGTTTTTTCAAAATTTCTAACATATCTTCGTGAGCCATTCGACAATGGAAAATAACAGGCAAATCTAATTCTTCAGCTAATTTTAATTGTATTTCTAACAAATCTCTTTGTTGTTGATAAAAATTCTCTTTTTTAATATTTGTCTTTGGTTGATAATAATAGTCTAACCCAATTTCACCAAAGGCTACTACTTTTTCATGTTGAGCTATTTTTTTATACTCTTCATACTGAAAAACATCTTCTAAGCATTCCCCTTCTTCTCCATCAAACTTAATTTTAACTAAACCAGTATTAAGATTAATGGGATGAAGTCCAACAGAAGCATAAACTCCTTCGTTATATTTTTCAGCTATATCAATTACTTCTTTAGATGTTTTTAAATTAGTACCTACATTAATCATCCAAATATTATTCTCTAGGCATTTTTTAATAAGACTATCTCTATCTTTGCCGAAAGAACCAAAATTAATATGAGCATGTGTGTCTATTAACATATATCAAATATATCTGAACAAAAAGAAAAAGGGAAGAAAAAATCTTCCTTTAGGGATGAGAATATTAAAGATAAGGCCAAGAATCCCTAGGCTTTCTTACTCTTAAAGTCCAATAATATCGTAGCATACCATCACCTCCTTTATAATAAAAGAACAACCTCTCAATTTTTTCCGATTGAGAGGTTTTAAATAACAATTTATGAATTTATATTCAAATATTTTTATCTAAAATCTTCCAACCAGTTGATGTAACCAAAAGGAGGCCAATTAGATTGGTCAAAAAATTTATATTGATTTTTTGAATATTATTAGAAATCATGTAATTTAATGATATTGAAAATATAAAATTTTGTCAAAATTAAAGCTGTGGAAAAATAGCTTCGGCCTTCTTGGTACTAATCTGCTCCAAAATCTTATCGGAAGTTTCAGGTAAAAATGGTTTAAGCATTTTAGCAATATAAAATAAAGCTAAAAGCAAATCTTCTACAACTTTTTCCCATCCATTCTTTTTCTCCCAAGGTTTTTCTTTCTCAATAATCTTGTCGCAAGCTCCTATCACAGACCAAATCGCAACCAATGCTTCATTAAACTTCAATTCATCCATTTTCTTTCTATAAGTTTTCCATGAATCAACCATAACAACTTCACGCAATTCGTTGTCTGTAAACTTCTTAGAAGCATCAAATTGAAAATCAAAATCTTTAGCTAAAGTGATAACTCTAGATGTCAGATTCCCCAAACCTTTAGCCAAATCTGCGCTATATCTTTCTTCAAACTTTTCATAAGTAAAATCTCCGTCCCCAGTAGAGGGCATTTCTCTTAAAAGAAAATACCTAACAGGATCTGTCCCATATTTTTCTACTAGGTCATATGGATTAATAACATTCCCAATGCTTTTAGACATTTTCATTCCATCAACCGTAATATAGCCATGAGAGAAAATTAATTTTGGTAATTCTAAGCCTGCCGATAATAATATGGCTGGCCAATGAACTGCATGAAATCTAAGAATGCCTTTTCCTACAATGTGCATATCAGCTGGCCATAATTTTTCAAATAATTCTTCGTCATTTCCAAAACCAGCAGCTGTAATATAGTTAGCTAAGGCATCAAACCAAACCCAAATAATCTGAGAATCGTCCCCCGGAACAGGAATCCCCCATCCACGAGCTCTTTCTTTAGATCTAGAAACGCAAATATCTTCTAATCCAGAATTAATAAAACTTAAAATTTCATTTTTTCTAGTTTCTGGAATAATTTTAAATTCATCTTTTTCAATTAAATCTTTGAGTTTGTTTTGATATTTTGAAAGCCTAAAAAAATAATTTTCTTCTTTAACTAACTCTAATGGTTTTTTATGCTCTGGGCACATTCCGTCCTCTAGTTCTTCCTCTTTATAAAAAGCTTCACAACCAACACAATATAATCCTTCATAAGTTTTTTTATAAAGATCTTTTTCGCAAAGCTTCCAGAGTTTTTCTACTCCAGCAATATGTCTTGGTTCTGTGGTACGAATAAAGTCATCAAAAGATAAATTCAAAGCTCCTCTTAAATTACAAAATATTTCTGCATGGTCATCCACCCATTCATTAACCTCCAGACCAGCTTTTTCAGCTGCCTGTACACTTTTCAGACTATTCTCATCAGTACCAGTCAAAAAGAAAACATCGTAATCTTGTAAACGATGATAACGAGCCACAACATCAGCCTGTATTTTTTCTAAAGCATGGCCAATGTGAGGAAGTCCATTCACATAATCAATAGCTGTTGTAATAAAAAACTTTTTGTCTTCTATCATTTCTTAAAGTTTAATTTTTTCTTCTTTTCTAGCCATAAGAAAATCTTTCCAAAATTCAAATAATATTCCTGTAATGGGAATAGCTAAAATTGCACCCAATAATCCCAATAGCTTACCTCCAACGGCTAAAGAAATCAATACAACGGCAGGAGGTAATCCTACTAATTTCTTGGTTAAAAGGGGAGTAACAATATTTCCTTCTATTTGTTGAATTAATATATATGCACCCAAAACAAACAATGCTTTTAGCCAAGAATCTAGAGCAACTAACATAAAAGCTGTGAAGGCTGAAATCATTGGTCCCAAAATAGGAACAATCTCTAAAACTCCTGCCAAAAAAGCTAGAGTAAAAGAATATTTTACATTAAAAACCTTCAAAGCAATTAAAACCAATAGACTAACGAAAAACCCAGTTAAAATTCTCGCGGCAAACCATTTAGCTGTTTTTATTTGGCATCTTTCCCATAAATCCAATACATATTTTTCGTATTTTTTAGGAGTAAAAATTCCCAGAAATCTATCAATCCCCCTTTCTTCTAGAGAAATGAAAAATGATATAGAGGTAATAAATATAGTTGAACTAAATCCTCCAAAAACTACAGATAAAGCATTTAAAACACTGGACGACGCTTTCTCTAAAAATCCACCCAAAAAGGTAATAAAACTTTCCATGCTTTCAAAAGCTTCTAATCCTAAACTTCTTAGAGGTGGAGAAATCTTTTCAAAGTATTGTGGGAACAATTGAGAAAATTGCTTGGTTTCAACAAACAAAATTGGAAAAATCCAATAAATGGCAAGAGCTAAAATACCAAAAGCAGAAACATATATTAAAGATACAGCCAAAGATCTAGGAACTTTTTTACGAATTAAAAAATCAATTGCTGGCTCAAACAAAACAGAAATAATTAAAGCGAATAAAGACCAAACCAAAATATCTCTTATTAAATAAGTGATATAGAAACAAAAACTGGCAAAAGCAATTTTTAAAATTGTTCCCCAAGAGATATCTAATGTTTGAATAATTTGGCTCATATTAAATTTTTAATAATTTTTCAAACTTTTGCTTGTCTTTAAATGGTCCGACTAAAGCTAAGTTTAAGTTTTTTGGCTTAAACAAATCTTTAGCTGTTTTTAAAATATCCTCTGAGGTTATTTTATCAATTTCACGAAATTTTTGCTCTGGACTCATAATTTCATCTGATAATAATTCTTGTTCTGCATAAAAAGAGGCTTGCACATCAGAAGATTCTAAAGAAAGAGTAAATGTTCCCTTCAAATTATCTTTAGCTTTTTGTAATTCTTTCTTATCAATTTTCGTAGTTTTTAATTTTCTATATTCTTTTAAAATTAAATTTATCGTTTTTTCACACCTTTCATGGCCCACTCCAGCTTGTGTCACCAAGAATCCTGTGTCAGTAAGACTTTCTGAGGTTGTTCTAACATAATATGCTAGCCCTTGTCTTCCCCTGACTGCCATCCAAATTCTAGAACTCATATACCCTCCCAAAATAGTGGAAAGTAATGCTTGAACATATCTTGATTTATGAGATCTATTGTAACCTCTAACTCCCAAACAAAAATGGGTTTGATCTGTTTTTTTAAAGTGAATCAAGCTTTGTGGCTTTTCTTGTTTATTAATAGTTTTAGCTCTAGTTCCAATTTTTCTGTCTTCAATATGAGAAAAATACTTATTAACTAATTTCTTTACTTTAACGGGGTCAATCTTTCCAGCAACACAAACTATAGTATTACTTCCTGCATAATGCTTATTTTTGTAGCTAACAAAGTCTTTTCTTTTAAAAGATTCAATATTTTCTTTTTTACCAATTATTGACCAACCAGCTGGTTGGTTTCCATATAATACTTCCTCCCAAACATCTCTCACATATGACATGGGAGTATCTAAATACATCTTTAATTCTTGCATAATAACTCCTTTTTCTTTCTCTATTTCTTTTGCTTCAAATTTAGAATTTAAATAAATATCTGAAAGCCAATCTAAAACTAATTCTGTGTGCTTTGAATCTGTTTTTGCCCAAAAACCAGTATATTCTTCTCCTGTAAAAGCATTACACATTCCTCCTACTCTATCCAAAGGCTCAATCAAAGAAAGAGTGTCAGGTCTTTTTTTAGTCCCCTTAAAGAATGCATGTTCTAAAAAATGAGAAATTCCATTTAATTCTTTGGTTTCATCCCTCGCTCCAACGCCTACTAAAACCAAAACAGTAACTGCTTGCGTGCCTTTCATGGGCACAGTAATTAATCTGAGATTGTTGTTTAGAGTACTTTTTTGGTGCATTAATTTAATTCTTCTTGAAGAATGTTTTTTAAATTCTTAATTTTAATTCTTTCTTGTTTCATTGTATCTCTATCTCTTATTGTCACCATTTCGTCTTCTAAAGTATCAAAATCTATAGTAATAGATTTAATGACTCCAACCTCATCCATTCTTCTATATCTTCTTCCTATTGTTCCTGTTTGGTCATAAGCAGAAACAAAATCTTTTTTGATATCTTCGTATATTTCTTGAGCTTTCTCTACAATCTTTGGCTTGTTTTTAACCAAAGGCAACACTGCCACTTTAATAGGAGCTAATTGCTTATTAATCTTTAATACGACTTCTTTTTCTTTTGCGGATTCCGTAGTCTCTGTTCTCCCTCCCTCAATTTCTTGATATGACTCTATCAAGAATGCGAACAAAGATCTTTCTACGCCAACAGAAGTTTCAATAATCCATGGAAAATATTTTTCTTTAGTTTCTTCATTGAAATATTTCAAGTCCTTGCCTGAGGATTTAGCATGATTAGATAAATCCCATTCTCCTCTATTGTGTATACCTTCTATTTCTCCCCAACCCCAAGGAAATTTATATTCTAGGTCAACCTGTCTTTTGGCATAATGTGCTCTATCACCTTCAGGAACTTCAAAAGCTCTTAGGTTGCTTTTTTTAATTCCTAAACCAAGATACCAATTTATTCTTTGTTCTTTCCAAAATTCAAACCATTTATCAGCATTCTTCGGCTCACAAAACCACTGCATTTCCATTTGTTCAAACTCTCTAGTTCTGAAGATGAAATTTTTGGGATTGATTTCATTTCTAAAAGATTTTCCAATTTGAGCAATGCCAAAAGGAAGTTTCTTCCTCATTGATTGTCTAACGTTTTCGAAGTTAACATATATTCCCTGACAGGTTTCTGCTCTCATATAAGCCACAGAAGCTTCGTCTTCCACGGGACCCACAAAGGTTTTCATCATCAAGTTAAACTTTCTAGATTCTGTAATTTCTCCTCCACATTCAGGACATTTTCCTTTTTGGATTTCTCCTTCTTTGAATCTTTTTTTGCACTGTTTACACTCAACTAATTCATCGGTAAATCCTTTCAGATGACCAGAAGCTTCCCAAACTTTGGGATTCATCAAAATAGCAGCGTCTAATCCCACAACATCATTCTGATTCTGAGTCATTTCTTTCCACCAAATATCTTTAATATTCTTTTTCATTTCAACTCCAAGAGGCCCAAAGTCATAACTTGAGCCAAATCCTCCATAAATTTCAGAAGAGGGAAATATAAATCCTCTTCTTTTGGTTAGTGATACAATTTTTGAAACTTTATCTTTATCCATTAAATTTCCTGTTTAATAATTCCATTAAAATAATTATTGCACAATTCCCATCTCTTCTGTAACAGATGGATCATCGGGCAATGAAGTGTTGATACCATCGCTCGTGGCTCTGATAGTTTCTTTGGTCCAATTATCTTCCGCAATAATTTCTGCTGATTCAATAACGATAGGTAATTTGCCCTTCTGATTTAAAGAGGGAAAAAGAGAAACCTGAAAAGCAATATTTGGAGCTGAGTTAAGAATTCCCCTACCAACCATCATTTCTCCAATCCTCCAAATAATTTCTCTACTATTTGAATCAAAAGTAAACTTTTCGCTTTCTTCTGATGGGAAAATTTCTCCGGTTAACCTAACATTGTTAGGTAACTTAGCTCTTACAACAACATCACTAACATTATTATAATAATTCTTAGCTTGCCAAATAATAGTATAGGTTGTATTTTCATTAACTTTTGGAGGAATATATCCTGAGTTTCCAAATATTTCGTCTTGATAAAAACCTTTCTGAATCACTATTAATTTAGAATTAACTTTGTTCTCAAACACTTCATTGGCTTGGCTTAAATAAATATTACTTTTAATAACCCCCTCTCCTTTAGAAGAACTAATGTCCCAATCATCCTTTAATTGAACCCAAAATTCAACTAAACCTTCTTCTTTAATATCTAAATATTGCAATGATCCAACCTTTTTCCATTCCCATAAAATTGAATTATCTCCTGATTTATAAATAGCACTAGGAGCGTTAACTGAAGAAAAATCAAATTGATTCCCATCCAAAGAAAGCAATAAAGACAAATCTGTTAGTGAAGTTGCTCCAATATTTTTAAAAGAAATTTCATAATGTAATAAATCTCCAGGGGAAGCTACATAATCATAACTTCCATTGATTTGTTGAGTTATGTATAGAGCGGGCTTAATCATCTGCACTCCCTTGTTAACTTCTTTCAATAAGATAAATTCTCCGTTCTGCCAGGTTCCCAATTCAGCTTTAAAAACTTTTTGCTCCCCAACTTCTCCGTTTAATCTTCCTTGAATTTCTACTCTCCCTCCTTCAGCTTTATTAAGCGGAGGCACATCCCATTCTACCTTCTCTAAAGATTGAGGTTTTGAAGAAATAAATTCGAAATCAAGCGGATATTCAATCTTCACTCTCAGATTGGTTAATGGATAATCAATATTAGAAAAATAATTTAAATCAAATTTTAAATCCTTTCCTGATTCAATTTCAGAGGATAAGTCAAATCTAAAGGTTAAGGGAACTGACTCAATAATAGTTGTCAGAGTTGTATTAGATTCAAATCTAGCCTTTAAATTCTTGGGCTTATAGCTCAAGGTGGCCTTAGCTGTTCTAGATTGATTTTCTTTTCCGATTAATCTGGCTTTAAAAAAATGCGTTCTCTCTTCTCCAGGGTAAATATCTTCTAACTCTATTTCTTTTCTTAAAAGGTCTTCGTCAACAATAGAATATTCTGGATATTCAAAAATCAATCTTGGTTCTTCAAGTCTTACTTTTCCGTTGTTTTTAAATTTAACCAAATATTCAAAATTCTCTGCGATGTCTACTTTATCTGGCCCCAATATCTCTAATTTCAAAGTCTCTCTAGAATATATATTTGTATTCCAATACCATCCAGATAGGGCTACTAATAAAATAACAAAAAATATAATTACTTCTCTTTTCATGGTTTTTTAAATATTTAGCTGTTTTCAGCCAAGATGTATGATAAAAACTCATTTGAAACTTGCTTTAAGTTTTTAAATACTAATTGGTTAATCTTTATTTTTTTTGAATTTTTTTCTAAAATTAATCTTAAAACCTTAACTGTATCTGGCAATATTTCTATCAAACCTTGATGTTCTTTAAAGCAATTCCAGCAAACCAATCCACCATTCTGAGAAGAAAAATATAATCCTTTTGGCTTTAGTCTATTATGACATAAAAGACAAGAATATAATTCTGGCTTGTATCCTGAAATTTCTAGTAGCTTCCAAAGGAAATAATAATATATCAATTCAGAGTCTTCATTGGCTAGTCTTTCTAGAGTAATCTCTAATAATTTCCAAATTGCCACATCTTTATCTTGATCTTTAATCAGAGAATCTGCAACATCCGCTATCTCAGAAATAATTTCTAACTTACCTTCATTTTTTTTAATTTCAGAAAAACTATTAAGAACAATGGCATCGGTTAAAGTTTTATAGGTTTTTCCTTGGACAAACTCTATCTCGCATAAATTAAAAAGCTGAAAATTCCCCCTTAATTTTGAATTTATCTTTCTAATTCCTCTAGCTAGAATCTTTATCTTTCCAATATTTTCAGTAAAAACTGTGAAAAGCTGATCAACTTCTCCTCTATTCTTTGATTTTAAAACAAAACCCGAAGTTTTGCAGTAAACAGCCATTTAAACTTTTTTAATTCCTATCCAAAGTTTTTCTCCTCCAATCATCAACTCTTTTTCAGCATCAACCTCAATCTTTCCTTCTTTTACATTATCTGATTTGGTTTCTGAAAGGATACTACTCACTTCTCTATCTAAAACTTCTTTTATTACTCCTGAGGACTCATAACCAATAACAACTCTATCGATTGGTTTTAATCCTAAATTCTTTCTTAATGATTGAATTGTACGAATTATTTCTCTTAGCACTCCCTCTCTCTTTAAACTATCATTAATATTCATATCTAAATCTATATCTTCAATTTTTTCATCAACAATAATCTCTTTCACATTTACTTCATCTAAAATTAATCCGTGTAGCTCTTCTAGGCCCGCATCTTTGATCTTCAAAGACTGTAATGGTTGTCTTACTTTTAATTCAGCTTCTTTCCTTTTGGCTAGAGCTAGAGAAACAATGTCTCTTGCCTTGCTCATTTTTTCTTCTAATCGCAAATCAATAAATTGTTTATTGCTTTCCGGCCAATCACACAAATGAACTGATTCTGGCATACTATCTGTTTTCAACTCTTGATACATTACTTCTGTAGCAAATGGAATTGTGGGGGCCAATATCTTCACTAAATTCAAAAGAACATAATAAAAGGTTTTTATTGCTTCTTGCCCATCCTCTTGTTGAAATCTTTTTCTAGATCTCCTGATGTACCATAAAGACAAATCATTAACGAAGAAATCCTCTGCTGTATTATTGGCCTTGAATACATTATACTCTTCCATTGCTTTGGTAAACTCTTCTACTAAATTAGAGAATTTAGATAAAATCCATTTATCCAAAACATTCTCAGTCTTTGGTAATTTATCATCTAGAAAATCTTTATTTTCAATATATGTAGTAAAAAAATAAAAACTATTCCAAAGAGTTAAAAGTCTTCTTTTGGCTTCGTCTACTGTGTTATAACCAAACTTCAAGTCATTAACAATGTTTTGTTTTGCATACAACCATCTCATTGGATCAGCTCCCATTTTTTCTACTCCGTCATCAAACCAAATAGCATTGCCCGTAGATTTATGCATCTCGGCTCCTTTTTCATCTTTGACAGTAGCAAAACCAAAAATTGTTTTAGTTGGATTAGAATCTGTCATAACCTGACTCATAACCAATAACGCATAGAACCAATTCTTGAACTGGCCAGGAAATGATTCCGAAATTAAATCAACCGGAAACCATTTTCTCCAGTAATCTTTGTCATTAGAATATTTTAATGTAGAAAGTGAAACTATTCCTGCATCTAGCCAAGGATTGCCTACGTCCGGTATTCTAGCAACCTCTTTGCCACATTTTGAACATTTAATTTTAACATTATCTACTTGAGGTTTATGAGGAGATTTGCCTTCAAATTGCTCCCATCCTGAGACAGCTCTTTCTTTTAATTCTTTTTTTGAGCCAATAACGTCAAAATGACCACACTCACATTCAAATATTGGCAAAGCCAATCCCCAGTATCTTTTTTTAGAAATCATCCAATCATGCATATTATTCAACCAGTCTATTTCTCTTTCTTTTCCAAAGCTAGGTATCCAATTAATTTTCTCAACAGTTTTTTTCAATGGTTCTCTTAATGGATCCATGGCAATATACCATTCATCAACCAATCGAAAAATTAATTCTGATTTACATCTCCAACAAGTAGGATATCTATGAGCATAATTTTCTATCTTAAAAACAAAGCCTTTTCTTTTTAGGTTGTCAAAAATTAAGTCTCTAGTTTCCTCAACAAAAACACGTTTTTGGCTGAAATCCCCAAAACCATCTAAATATCTACTTTCGTTATCAGTGGGATTAATGACAGGGATTTTAAGTTCTTTACTTAATTGATAATCTTCTTGACCACATCCTGGAGCAATATGAACCATACCAGTTCCCTCTTCTTCAGAAACTTCATTCCAAAAAATTACTCTATGTTCATAACTCTCTAAAGATTGTTTCACAGCATCTAATTCATCAAATATTCCCTGATACTTAATGTCTTTTAATTTTTTTCCTTTAAAAGTTTTTTTGATTTCACCTTTCACCACATCAGCCTTGCTTTTCAAAAGAATGAACGTTTCTCCATCTTTTTCAACCTCAACATATTCTAGTTTAGGATGTACAGCTAAAGCCACGTTACCTGGTAGCGTCCAGGGAGTAGTAGTCCAAGCTAGAAAATAAGTATTTTTACAAGACAAAACAGGAAATTTAATAAAAACAGCTTTATGAGTAATTTCTTTGTATTCTTCTGTTAATATTTCATGCTGAGATATAGCTGTTCCACATCTAGGACACCAAGGGACAACATCTTTTCCTTTGTATAATAACCCCTTGTCATCACATTTTTTCAAAAAAGCCCAAATAGTATAATTGTTTTCGTCCGACATTGTAAAGTATGAATCATCCCAATTCATCCATTGTCCCAGTCTAATAGACTGCTCTGTTTGAATAGCAGAATATTTCATTACTCTGTCTTTACAGTCTTGAATGAATTTTTCTACTCCATAACTCTCAATATCTTTTTTGGATTTAAATCCTTTTTCTTTTTCCACCTCAACCTCAACCCATAATCCCTGACAATCAAAACCATTCTGATATCTTTCGTCATGGCCTCTCATTGCCTTATATCTTTGGAATAGATCTTTATAGGTTCTGCCCCAAGCATGGTGAACTCCCATTGGATTATTGGCCGTGATTGGTCCATCTAAAAAAGACCAAGGCTTTTTGCCTTTATTTTTATCTTGAAGTTTTTGAAAAATATTATTATCTTTCCAAAACTTTAATATTTTATGTTCATTTTCTACAAAATTCATATTTTCATTATTATTTAAGTATAAATTACCACCAAATTATATATTTTTCAACCTAAAAAGTGTTGATGAAAAACTAAAAAAGGATTATTTATCGTAATCCTTTTAAAACCTTACTAGAATATTCTACATTTTTTCTGGAATTTCTATTCCCAGCAACAAGAGAGAACTCTTTAATATTTGGGCAACTCCTTGAGTTAACGCTACCCTAAACATTTTTGATTCCTCTGAATCAGCTCCCAAGACAGAATGAGCTTGATAAAAAGAATTAAATTGTTGAGCTAAGTTGAAGGCAAAGTTACAAATTAAATTAGGAGAAAATTTATTGGCGGCAGACCTCACCACTTCAGGAAATTTATATATCTCTCTTAATATTTCTAGCTCTTCTGCATTCAATTCTACTTCTTTCTTCTTTAATTTAACATCAATTTCAGCCTTTTTAACAATACTGGCACAACGGGTATAAACATATTGTAAATATGGCCCTGAATCCCCTTTTAAATTTAAAATCTTATCCCAATCAAAGACAACCTCTTTGCTATAGTGTTGAGACAAATCATTATATTTCACAGCTCCTATACCAACAATTCTAGAAATCTCATTTTTTTCTTGATCAGATAATTCTTTATTTGTCTGAGAATCATCAATAACTTTTCTAGCCCTATCAATGGCTTCATTCAAAACACTTTCCAAATGAATAGTTTTGCCCTTTCTAGTTGAGAACTTCCCTTCCTTGTTCCTATAAAATCCATGTGCAACATGAACAAGCTTGTCTTCGGAAATCCATCCTAAAAGATTAACTGTTTTAAATAATTGCTTAAAATGAAGCTTTTGTTCTGCTCCAACTTCATAAATTATTAAGTCGGGATCCCAGGCTTCTAAACGATATTTGATTGTAGCTAAATCTCTGGTGAAATAATTGGTGGCTTCATCGGACTTCAAAATCATTGCTGGAGGGAGATTTTTATCTTCAAATTCAACAATAACAGCTCCTCTACTTTTTTTAGCAATTTTTTTCTTTAAAGCTTCTTCAATAATTGGAATCATTTTGTCTCCATAAAAACTTTCTCCCAAAGTATAATCAATCTTTACTCCCAATAATTTATAAATTCTATCAAATTCTTTCAAACTAATATCAATACAAGTCTGCCAAATTGCTCTGGCCTCTTCATCTCCATCTTCTAGTTTTTTAAACCAGCTCCTTGCTTGTTCTTCTAAATCTGATCCGTCTACCACTGATTCTTCGTGAAACTTGACATAAAGCTTTTCTAGGTCAGCAATAGTCAAGTCTTTGATATTGTCTTCATTGGCCCAAATTTTAATAGCTACTATCATTTTACCAAACTGAGTTCCCCAATCTCCCAAATGATTGTCACCAATACATTTTGCTCCCAAAAAACTATAAATATTGTATATGGCTTGACCAATAATGGTTGACCTTAAGTGTCCTATGCCAAAGGGCTTTGCGATATTGGGAGCTGAATAATCTACAACAACTGTTTTATTCATTGTTCCAGATCCGTACTTGTCTCCTTCTTTCAAAATCTTTTCTAATTCATCAATTAAATAATTGTTAGACAAGAAAAAATTGATAAAGCCTGGTTTCATTATTTCAACTTTATCAAAATCACTAAGCTCAATTTCATCATATATAATCTGAGCAATCTCCATTGGGTTTTGCTTTAAAATCTTACCTATGGATAAAGCTATGCTACAAGAAAAATCTCCGTGTTCTTTATCATTAGGATGATCTACTATAATCTCTGGAACAACAAAAGCAGGAAGTTTTCCGCTCTTTTTAGCTCTCTCAATAGATGTTTGAATTATTTCAAATATTTTCTGCTTCATTATGCTTTTATTATGAATTAAATTAAAAGCCAAATCAAGATATTTTTTCTTTGACCTTGATACCCTTTTTATGTACAATGAAAACATTATTCAAAACAAAAATGACTGATAATAAAGAAAATGGGTTAACAAATGCTTTTGTTATCCAAATACTGAACAGTTTTATTGAGGGAGTAATCTATATACTTATTCCTTTTTTAATGTTGGAAAGAAATATTTCCATAAAATCAATGGGATTAATTTTTGCTATTCTGCCTTTGGTAAAACAGACTTATAGATTGATTTTTGGTATGATTTCTGATTTTCTAGGGAGAAAAAGATTTTACTGGCTTAATGGAATAATGAATGTCGCATATTTAACTGCTTTTTATTTCTCAACAACAGCTCTTGGGTTTTTGATTGGAAATATTAGTCAGGGACTAAAATCTGCTGCTCTTTGGTCAGTGAACAGAGCATACATGTTAGACTATAGCGAAAAAAAAGAAAGAGTCTTAGTCAAAATGATGGCTTCTGATTCAATATTTTATGCTTCGGGAATAATGATTGCAGGATTTTTAATAACCACTTTTTCTTATGACAAAACATTAATATTTTTGATTCTTTTATCTTTACTTTTATTCCCTAATATTAAAAAACTAAAAGATAAAAACAAAGAAAACGTTAAAATACTAGACATCTTAAAAAGCTTTGATTTTAAGAATAAAAGTGAAAAATTCAAAAAGTTCTTTCTTATCTTTTTCATTCAAGGTTTTTATTGGGGACTTATTGGAGGATATATTCTTCCTCTATTTTTAAAAGAAGCTGGTATGACCAAAGAGTTTATTGGACTGCTTTTGGGAATTAGAGGATTTTTAGGAGGTATGGCAGTATTTGCCTTTAGATCTTTCGGAAAAGCTAAAGATAAATTATTGATTTGTGGAATTTTGTCATCCATACTGATTGCTCTTTTCCCATTTGTTGATATAAAAATATTATCAATCTTAATAGTGATTGTGGGAATATCAACCAACATATCTGACATAGGACAAGAAACTATTTTTGTCCAAGCAGCAGATTCTGGTTCCTTAGCTGCAGACATTGGATTCTTAATGATAGGAACTCATGTTGGAATGACTGTGACACAAGCTCTTTCGGGATTTTTAATCTCCTCTTATGGATTCACTTTTCTGTTCATTACTGCCTCAGTTCTAAAAGTTTTGTTCTCTGGAATTGCTTTTTCTAATATGGATTAGAGCCAAACTGTTACTCATGCTAAAATAAACAAAAGCAATGACAATATTCGCTAACAATAAAAGGGCTTTATTTAAATACCAAATACTAGAAGAATTTGAGGCTGGCATTGCTTTGAACGGGCAAGAAGTAAAATCAATTAAAGGAGGAAGAATTATTCTACCCGGATCATATGTAATAGTTAGAGGAGCTGAAGTCTATTTAATTGGAGCTCAAATACCTGCTTATCAGCCCAAAAATGCCCCCAAGGATTATGACGGACAGAGGATAAGAAAGCTTCTTTTGAAAAAATCTGAGATAAATTATTTAATTGGTAAGACCCAAACCAAAGGCTTAACCTTGATACCCTTGAAAATTTATAGTAAAAAGGGTATAATCAAGGTCGTCTTTGGATTAGGAAAGGTTTTAAAGAAGTACGATAAAAGAGAAAAAATCAAAGACAGAGACGTTAAAATAAATATCGCAAGAGCTTTGAAAGAATAAATGGGGATGAATGTTTCGACAATGTTCTTTATCAACTTATGCAGATCGAGTATTCTTAAATCTCGCTAAACTTTAAGAAACCAATAAGTGCAAACTTATTTGAACAACCCGCACTAGCATACGCTTAATGTGGCATCCAGCCAATTGATTCTCCATAGGTTGAATCTGGGTGTAATATTTTGGAGATAGATAAAGCTAAACCTCAAAGCTCTATTGAAACTTAGAGGTAAAAATATTAGATTTTTGTCTATTATTCATCTAATATTAAAAATAAATAGACTATATCTGTAGAGTTATTTTGATAAAAACTTTGGACGCGAGTTCACCCTCGCCATCTCCACATAAGAATTAACAAAAACATATTGAATAAAAAACAATACCCAAAACCAACGCCCATAAACAATAGAATCAAGGCCGAAAAAGTTAGGCTTATTGACGAAGAGGGAAATCAACTTGGCATTGTTATTTTAAAAGAGGCCTTAAAAATGGCTTACGATAAACAACTTGACTTAGTTCAAGTAACAGAGAAAGTAGACCCACCTATCTGTAAAATAACAGAATACGGAAAATATCTTTATTCTCAAGAAAAGAAAAAGAAAAAACAAAAAGCTCAAAAAACTAGCGAATTAAAAGGAATTAGGTTAAGCTTTAATATTTCTCCACATGATATGGAAATTAGAGCCAAACAGGCAGAAAAATTCTTGACTAGAGGAGATAAAATAAAAATAGAAATTATTCTAAGGGGAAGACAAAGAGCCTTAACTCAAATAGCTAACGAGAAAATAAAACAGTTCATCATCTTGTTAAATGAAAAAATTCCTGTTAAAACCGAGAAAGATATTGTGATGAGAGGAAAAAATCTCTTAATGATTATATCAAAACAATAATATGGCAAAAATTAGACAATCAATAGCAAAACGTTTTAAGTTTACTAAAACTGGCAAAATATTAAGAATGGCAGTTGGTTTAAATCACAATAGATCTAAGAAAACTGGGGATGCAAGAAGAAAAGGACGCAAAATGGTAGAGGTTTCAAAGTCAGAAGCTAAAAAAATTAAACAGCTTTTAAAATACTAAAATGACAAGAGTAAAAAGAGGAACAATAGCAAGAAAAAGAAGGAAAAATATTCTTGAAAACACCAAGGGATATCAATGGGGTAGAAAATCTAAATTCAGAGCAGCCAAAGAAGCTCTTCTTCACGCTTGGACAAATATGTTCAGGGATAGAAAGAAAAAGAAAAGAGTCTTCCGTAGCCTGTGGCAAATAAAGATTAACGCCGCTTCAAGAAAATTAGGATTATCATATAATAAGTTAATCCACGGAATGAAAGAAAAGAATATTGAATTAGACAGAAAAGTTTTAGCTGAAATTGTTGAAAGCCAACCTCAAGCTTTTGAAAAAATTGTTGAAAAAGTTAAGGGATAAAAAAAAGAGGTCCTAACCTATTTTAAATAAAAGCTAGTGACCACTAATAGACTTTAGAAGTCTTGTGTTGTATTTTAACCAGCCTGTCTGCTGGTAATCTTTTATAGAGGACTTTTCTATCTCCAGTTCAAGTTGGGCTATTTCTTTTGAAACATCTCCCCCCTCCACCTCTAAATCATATTTTTTAATAACTAATTTTCTTCTTTTTTCTCTAATATCAGATATTTTTTTAGAGGTATTTTGTATTCTTTCTTGAACAGTTTCTACTTGTACATCTCTATCGAGCTCCAGTAGAATTTGTTCTTCTATTTTTATCTGGTCATGATTTTCAGATGCTCTGGTCAGAAAAATTTCTTCCCTCAATCTGTCTATCCTCTCCTCTATGGTCCGTCTCAGATCTCCATCTTTCACTTTTCATCGTCTCGTTACTGTTTTCAGATTAAATGATTCTATTAAATTGTCAATACTCACCTCTTGGGCACTTTACTGTTTTAGCTCTAACGCGCCTTCTTTCTTAAGTAAAGCTATTTTCTTTAAACTTCATGGATTATTAGCTCTTTGGGAGCCTTTTTAGAATATTTCAACAAAAGACTTTTTGCCTTTATAATAACTTCTTCTGGAATCTCTTTTCCAAATCCCCTAATTAAAACCGTAGGACCTGAAAAATTATCGGGCTCAAAAGCAATATCTTTATCTTTTTTCAATTTTAAAATTTGCTCATTATCTTTTTCATCTCTCCCT
>JBDRFX010000030.1:0-32115 GCA_043818355.1 Patescibacteria group bacterium | reverse complement strand
GATTTTCTTGCCATAAAAAAACTCCTCCGACTGAGAGAAGCACAAATAAAAAACCAAATAAAATCTTAAATTTTTTAGACATATTTTTTAACATAATGATAATAATCTATTGTACAAATTGCCCAAAACAAAAACAACCACACTCTGTGGATAACTTTTATTTTTATCTACTTGGCTAAGACAAGCAAATTTCGATGTAGGAATAAAAAAGCCGTGCCAATACTCTTTGAGTACAACACGGATACAAATTATGTTATCTGCAACATATTTACTCGGTCTTCTTGTAAAGACTTGAGATGTCGGATATAAAATTGTATTTTTTCTGATTGCGTATCGCCGATGCCACGCTGCATAAGAATCTCTTGTTCTGGACCAGAAGCAAAATATTTTTCAAGGTTCTCTAGGATTTGAATTGCGCCGTGAAATTCCTCGCGCCTCAAACCCTCTATTGCTTCACCGTATTGATTAATCTCTGTCTTGAGCCCATCTATTTCGTCTGGTGATGTACTAAAAAAAAGAGATAGCATTATTCCACCAAACCGTCTAAATACGCTATTGCTTTCTCGAAGTTTTGCGATTTCGTCGCTCTTTACTTGTTTCCGAATTAGCCCATCTTCAAGAAAGTTTAACCTATATTGCAGATATTGAACGATTTCTCCAATTAAATCATAACTCATCCAATAATCACTATCTTTTTCTTATCATCCAAAAATTAAAAAAGCAAATAAAAAAAGAGGGGGGGCTCTCTTATTTAGTAATGCTCCAGAATTCTGTTGGGGCAACAAAAATCTTATTATCAAGACTAACTATAAGTCCCATTTTTTTACCATTATGAGAAACCATAAAGGTTGTTCTTCCCCTGCGAGTTGTTCCCGTCTCTCTGAAGCCCAATTCAAGCAATCGCTTTAAGTCTATCTCGTCGTTCGGTTTCATCTGGTCTATCTCTGAATGTATAATCAATGTTCTTCCACCAAGTTTTTCCAATATGTTGAATATATCAAATTATGTCCAAATAACAAGACAAAATTATTCAAAAGAGGAACTTAGCTCCTCTGAGAATACTTGCAATGAGCTAAGCTCATCGCAAACTACTTATTTCTTTTCTAAACAGTAGTTGCTGGAAAACACTGTTCAAGTTGTTCTCTAGTAAGCAATAAACGCTTGTTTGCCACATTCAAAAGTGCAACTGAAAAACTATGATCAAATCCAACATATTCTACAGAGATACCTAACGATTGAACTTTCTGAATTACTGGCTTAAAATCAGAATCATTACTGATTAAAATAATAGTATCTAAATCTGAGCCTGAAAATTTGTGTGCATAGGCTATTTCCAACATATCAATTGCAATTCTTACATCTACTCCTTTTTCGTTCCAAGTATTAAGGGTAAAGTATAATCCTTTTGATCGTTGTACGCCACCAACTTTTGTTATACTTTGGATAACTTCTTTTAATTCTTCTAATTTTGAAAAATCTTTTGAAATAACAACAATTGGATTGTAGCAAAACTTATTATTCTTCAGAATTTCTTTAGAATGTTCTTTAAATTCTTTTTTGTCTCTAATTTCTTCCTCTAAAATACAAAAACCTTGGCATTTGCCAGACATAGAAGCTTTAGACATTTTTCCTCTGCCTATATCCCAATCGTTATTTTGTAGGCGGCTAAAAAGAGACTGCTGTTTAGATACCATTCCTGCACTTTTGAGATTTCCTGGCTCTTTTCTAATAACACCTTTATAATATTTCTTAACAAGAATTTCTCTGTCTACAGCAAGTAATTTAGCCAATTTATCGTAATTGAACAGCTCAAGATCTTTTTTTTCTTCTTTATAGAATGGGCTCCCCTCAAGTCCTTTATAAAAATTATTACCATCAATGAATATTGCTATTTTCATTTTAATGTTGTTTTTTTTGATAAAAAGCACAAATCCCGCTATTAGCCTAAACTAGGAGCGGGGTGTGTATTAATTTAGTATATCTTGAAGAAAAAGACCTTGTCAAGTAAAAAATGGTTTTGTTGCGAGAATTCTGAACATGTATTAATTTAAACTGATTTTTCATAATAAAATATTCAAAAATCTATAATAAGGATTCTAATTCTGAAAGATTAGAGATTAAGTAATCTGGCTTTTGAGCCTTCAGCATCTCTTCCGGCTGATGACCCCAAGTTATGGCTACTGATATGGCCCCTGCATTTTGAGCGGCTTCAATATCATGTACCATATCTCCCACATACATAGTTTCTTCTGGTTTAAATTCATTTTCTTCTAAAATCCCTGGGAAAACTTCAGTCTTATTTTGAACGCTTCCATATATTTCTCCAAAATACTCAGATAAACCAAAATGATTAATATATGAAACTAGTTTTTCTTGAGGATGCGAGCTCATAATAGCCATATTAATTCCCTTTTTCTTTAAGTTCTCTAGGACACTCTCTATGTTGGGATATAATTCTGCATCACCAGCTAAATCAAGCCCTTCTAAAAAAAGACCGGATATTTGGTCTTGAGTGCAATTGGGAAATTGCTGTTTCCAAAAATCCATAAAAGGAAGAAAAAATTTCGTTTTATGATCATCCAAAGACATTGGAGTTCCCCCCAAAGATTTAAAAATATGGCTTGTTGCCTTATGGGTAGCTGTAACATCATCCATTAATGTCCCAGACCAGTCAAATAAAATATTTTTGATCATATTATTTTCCAAAGAGTAATTGACGAAATTCTCTTTTAAATTCTTGATCAAAACGAGTCCTTAAAAGTGCTTTGGATAATTCTCCTTCATAAAAAGTTTGATCTTCAGAAAGCATAAGAAATTCTTCGAAATCAAGCAAATGAGTTTCTATCTTTTCCCCTGAATCTAACTTAGGTGGCTGTTGAAAAACACAATTTCTAGCAATATATGTATGAACAGTCCATTCAATTTTTCCAACAGGATTTTGTTCTTTCCATAAAAACCAATCATCTGAAATATATCCTGATTCTTCTAGTAATTCTCTTTTAGCTGTTGCAAGGGAGTCTTCACCATCTTCACATCTTCCTCCAAACAAAGAAGGAAAAGGTTTTTTATCTGGCTGTTCCTGAGTAGCAATAAGAATTTTATCTCCAACAATAGCTATAACTTGAGCTGTATTGGGTCTTTTTAATCTTTCAAAAATAGCAACGCTACCATCAAACATTTTTTGCTCCCACTGCCAAACTTCAAAGATTTCTCCTTGAAAAACCTTTTTGGCGTTAGATGGCATTGGGTTATTATTATTCATATTTTTAAACTATCGGCGGTGGAGGAAGGATTCGAACCTTCGGTACCTTGCGGTACAATGGTTTTCAAGACCATCCCATTCGGCCACTCTGGAACTCCACCAATTTCTGAATCTGCGGAGAGGGTGGGAGTCGAACCCACAAGACCCAAAAAGGGTCACATCTTAGCAGGATGTTGGAATAACCATTATCCGACCTCTCCTTTTAATAATAAATCCATATTACATACAAAATACCCTCAAGTCAATCTGTGCTTTAGTTTGAATTTAACTTAATTTAATGTTAATTTTGAGATATATTTATATATTGGCCCCCGTAGTTTAATGGATAAAATGAGGGATTGCGGATCCCTTGCTAGAGGTTCGAATCCTCTCGGGGGCACATGGATTTAAATTCCCCTGTTTCAGAGGTTCCGAGAATCGGAACAGAATATCAAAAAAAACTTAAAAAAATAGGAATTAAAACTATTCATGATCTTTTTTGGCATTTCCCTCATAGATATGAGGATTTTTCTGATATTACTGCAATTTCAGAAATAAAAATTGGGCAGAATGTCTGCATACAGGGAAAAATTACAGAAATGAAACTTGCTCAAACATGGCAAAGAAAAATGATTATTATAACAGCTTTAGTGCAAGACAAAACGGGTAGCATGAAGGTTGTATGGTTTAATCAACCATATATTATGAATACTCTTAAGGAAGAGGACGTGGTATGTTTGGCTGGCAAAATTACTCAAGGGAAAAAGGGCATATATTTGTCTAGCCCAACTCATGAAAAAATTTCTGAAGAAAAAACAATAAAATCTAATTTAATACATACTGGCAGAATAATACCTGTTTATCATGAAACAGAAGGTGTCTCTTCTAAGTGGTTAAGATTTATCTTAAAACCCCTGATGAATAATTTGGTTAAGAACATTCAAGATCCTCTACCAGAAGAAATAAGAAAAAAGAATAAACTACTTGATATTCAAGCCTCGCTTTGGCAAATTCATTTTCCTGATTCTTTAGATAAAGCAGAAGGGGCCATGAAAAGATTTTCATTTGAACAATTATTCTTGCTTTCTTTGGCTGTTTTAAAAGAAAAAATGAGATTGCTTAATCAAGGAGCTATAAGTATTCCAACCAATCTAAAAATAATTCAAGACTTTGTTTCATCTTTACCATTTACTCTAACTAACGCACAAAAAAAATCTATCTGGAGAATTATAAAGGATTTAGAAAAATCAAAACCAATGAACCGTCTTTTGGAGGGGGACGTTGGCTCTGGAAAAACAGTAGTTGCCGTTATGGCTACTCTCAACGTTGCTCAATCTGGCTATCAAACAGCCATTATGGCTCCAACTGAAATTCTAGTTAATCAACACTTCAAAGAAATAATAAAGCTTTTGAAAAATTTCAAATTAAAAATTGGACTTTTAACGGGAAAAACAAGCCAGTTAAATAATAAAAAAATAACCAGAAAGTCATTATTAGAAAAAATATCAAAAGGAGAAATAGATATTTTAATTGGAACTCATGCTTTAATCCAAAAAACAGTAAAATTCAAAAACTTAGCTTTAGTAATATTAGACGAACAACATCGTTTCGGAGTAGAACAAAGAGCAAAGCTTTGCCAAAATTCAAATTTAGAAAAAGACTTAATCCCCCATTTGTTATCAATGACGGCTACCCCAATACCCAGAACTTTAGCCCTTACTCTATATGGAGATTTAGATTTATCTTTGATTGATGAAATGCCCAAGGGAAGAATAGAAGTTATTACTAATATAGTAACACCAAAAAAGAGAGAAACTGCATATCAATTTATAGCAAAGGAAATTGAATCTGGTAGACAGGCTTTTGTAATTTGTCCAAGAATAGAATCAAAATCAGAGACAGAAGAAACTATTTCCTCTTGGTCTGAAACTAAAACAGTTAAGGAAGAATACAAGAAACTATCTGAAAATATATTTCCTCAATTTGAAATAGACATCCTGCATGGAAAAATGAAGTCTGAAGAAAAAGAAGAAAAAATGAACAAATTCAAAAAAGGAAAAACTGACATTTTGGTCTCAACTTCTGTGGTTGAAGTTGGAATTGATTGCCCCAATGCTACAGTAATAATGATTGAAGGAGCTGAAAAATTTGGACTAGCTCAACTTCATCAATTTAGAGGAAGAGTTGGTAGAGGAGAATATCAGTCATATTGCTTTCTTTTAACAACTTCTGCCTCCCAAAGCTCAAATCAAAGACTCAAAGCTCTGAAATCATCACAAAATGGTTTTCAATTGGCTGAAAAAGATCTTGAGATAAGAGGACCTGGTGATTTGTCGGGCATTAGACAATGGGGAATTCCTGATCTGGCTATGAATGCATTAAAAGACATTAAATTAGTAGAAACAACAAGAGAGCAAGCAAAACAATTGCTTTCTGAAGATCCTAATCTAAAAAAACAACCCCTTCTGAAAGAGGCTCTTAAAAAATACAAGAAAACAATTCATCTGGAATAAACTAAAATCCAATAAATGTCTTAATTTTAGAAACAGGAATTGCATTCACTTCTCCTGTATCCGAAATTTCGTTAATCCCCCAGACATTGCCATCAATATCAAATAAAGAGCTACCAGCTAATTTTTTAGATTCAACAATACTGGTTTGAATCAAATCAGTATTAAAATATTTGACTATCCCCTCATTAACGATCTTTTTCGCTGTTCCCTCCTCAAATATTGCTCCTATCAAAAATATCCTCTTTCCTATCTTTAATTTATCAAAATTAGCAAAACTGACTGTAGGTAGATTATTTTTTTCTATTTTAACTAAAGCTAAATTTTCTTTGATATCTCTTTTTAAGACCTGACCAACAACTTTTTCTCCATATATATAAAAACTGAAACTGGATCCCTCTAGTATCAAATTATTTAAAACAACCAATAGACCGTCTGATGTAACTATTAAGCCAGATCCCTCTGATACATACCCTGATTTAGAAACCGTTTTAACTCCAACAATTGCGTCTTCCACTTTTTCTATTCTCTTCTCAAGAGCTTCATTTTCTGAAATCGTAATTTCTTCTCTTTCCGTTACATAGATGGGTGTTTTTTCTAGTCTATATTCTTGAAAAAGAGGCTTTTCAATAAAATATGGCCAAAAAATTTGGTCGGCAAAAATACCTCCCACCATTCCGATAATAAACAAAACAAATAATTTTAAAATCTTTTTACTTATCATTTTTTATTCTTAAAACTTGAGAATACAATCTCTTCATTTTTAACATCAACAGAAATGCTGTCACCCTCTAAAACCTCGCCTGATACAATTTTCAAAGACAAAGGATTTAAAATTAGTTTTTGAATAATCCTTTTTAGAGGCCTTGCTCCAAAAGTAGGATCAAATCCCCTTTCAGCTAAAAGTTGTTGAGCCTTTTTAGCAAACCTTATCTTGATATCTTTCTTTAATAATCTTTTTTCAACTTTTCTCAATTCTAAAACAACTATTTGTTCAATTTCTTTTTTGCCTAAATAATTGAATATAATGATTTCATCAATTCTATTCAAAAATTCTGGCCTTAGATTTTCTTTCAATGATTCATTAACTTTATCTTTTAAGGATTGTTTTTCTTGATTTTCGTTTTTTCCTAAAAATCCCAAAGAATCCATTTTGGAAATATATTCTGATCCTAAATTAGAGGTCATAATCAAAATAGTATTCTTGAATGAAGCCGTTCTGCCCTTAGCATCAGTTAACCTTCCGTCTTCTAAAACTTGAAGAAGAATATTAAAAACTTCTGGATGAGCTTTTTCAACTTCGTCCAAAAGAATAACGCTATATGGTCTTCTTCTTATCTTATCTGTTAATTGCCCCCCTTCTTCATAACCAACATAACCGGGGGGAGATCCTATCATCTTAGAAACGGTGTGACGCTCCATATATTCAGACATGTCTAACCTCACTAAAGCATTTTCATCATTGAATAAAAATTCTGCTAAAGCTCTGGCTGTTTCTGTTTTTCCAACTCCTGTTGGCCCTAAGAATAAAAATGATCCCAAAGGTCTATGCTCTTCTGAAATACCAGCTCTAGATCTGCGAAGAGCATTAGACACTGCTATGATAGCATCTTCTTGACCAATCACTCTAGAACTCAAAATTTCTTCCATTTTTTCTAGCTTTTTAGCTTCTTCCTCTAAAAGTTGTGTGGCAGGAATGCCTGTCCATTGAGAAATAACTCTCGCTATATCTTCTGGTCCAATTTCTTCTTTAAGTAATGGAGAATTTTTCTGCAACAAAGCCAGTTTTCTTTCTGTTTTCCTTAAATCTTTTTGCAAATCTGGAATCTTGCCATATTTTATTTCAGCTATTTTTTCAAGATTAGCCTGACTACTCCCTATCTCAACTTCAAGCTTAGCTGCATCAATTTCTTCTTTCAATTTCTTAATAGTTGAAATTACTTCTCTTTCATTTTTCCATTTAGCCCCTAATCCTCTAAATTTTTCTTTTAGATCAACCAACTCACGATCAATAACCTTCTTTCTTCTATCTTTATTTTTCTCTTTCTTAAGAGCTTGTTTTTCTATCTCAAGCTTTTGAATATTTTTTCTTAATTTTTCTAAAACAACTGGCTCTGATTCTATTTCTAATCTCAAAGAACTCATTGCCTCATCCATTAAGTCAACTGCTTTGTCTGGTAAGAATCTATCTGTTATATAGCGATCAGCTAATTGAGCACAAGCCTTAAGAGCTTCGTCAGATATTCTAACTCCATGGTGAACTTCATATTTTTCTTTAATACCTCTTAAAATAGCTATAGTATCATCAATATTGGGCTCTGCAACATAAATAGGTTGAAACCTTCTTTCTAGAGCAGGATCCTTTTCAATATATTTTTGATATTCTTTTAAGGTGGTAGCCCCAATAGCTCTTAGTTCTCCACGAGCTAGGGCTGGTTTTAATAAATTAGAGGCGTCAATGGCTCCCTCGGCAGCACCTGCTCCAACTAAAGTATGCAATTCGTCAATAAACAGAAGATATTTTCCTTTAGCTTTTTGAACTTCCTTTAATAATGCCTTAATCCTATTTTCAAATTCTCCTCTATACTTAGTACCTGCTACCAAAGACCCTAAGTCGAGTGCAATAATTTCTTTTTCTTTTAAACTTTCAGGAACATCTCCTGCAATAATTTTTTGAGCCAATCCTTCAATAATAGCTGTTTTTCCAACTCCTGCTTCACCAATTAAAACAGGGTTGTTCTTCGTTCTGCGAGATAGTACTTGCATTAATCTTCTTATTTCATTTTCTCTCCCAATAACTGGATCTAATTTCCCCTGACGAGCAATAACAGTCAAATTTCTAGCATATTTTTCAATAATCTGATATTTAGATTCAGGATTAGGATCAGTAATCCTTTCACCCCCTCTCATTTCAGTCAATTGCCTTAAGACGATTTCGTAATTTAAAGAAATTGGTTCCAATAGAACTCCTTCTGATTTAATAAAAGAAGCTTTTTCTAATATCTCTTTAGCTTTTGTGTTATGACTTATCAGGGCCAAAAATAAATGTTCAACAGCGATAAACTCATCTCCCATTTTCATTGATTCTTCTCCAGCTCTCTCTAAAACCTTAGCCATATCTTGGGTCAAATAAACTTGGCCGAATGTTTGAGGGGCGTCAATTTTAGGAATAATTTCTATGTTTTTTAGCGTAATTTTTTTTAAGCCATCTACATCTATTCCTAATTTTAAAAGCAATACTAAAACAATACTTTCTTGCTGATAAAGTAATGAATAGAGCAAATGAAGAGCATCAATCTGTTGTTGACCCTTTTTGCGAGCCATAGATTGAGCATTCAACATTGCCTCTTGAGCTTTTTGAGTAAAATTACCTCCTATCATATAAATTGAAGTCTACTTAAATAATAACGAAAAAACAAGCAAAAAACTTAAAAAACTACATTGATCTTTCTGTGAGGGTAATCATAAAAAACTTTTTCTTGCCATTTCTCAAAACCTCTAGCATAATTTCATCTCCAGGCTTATATTTCGAAATAATTTCAGCCAAACCATTTTCTGCGTTAATCTTTTCGTCTCCAAACTGTAAAATAATATCTCCCTGCTGTAATCCAGCTTTGTCAGCCGGAGAATCTGGTATAATAGCTGGCACTCCGCTTTCATCTGTAACAACATATGCTCCATAATCAACAGGTAAATTATATTTTTCTTTAATTTCTTTTGTCAAAATTACATACTTAACTCCCAAAAAAGGATAAACTATTTTGCCTAATTTCTTAATTTGTTCTATGTCTTTTTCAGCCTGATTAATGGGTATCGCAAAACCAATATTTTGACCCTCAAGAGAAGTAGCTGTATTGATTCCCACCACTTCACCTCTTAAATTCAACAATGGTCCACCAGAATTTCCTTTATTAATTGCAGCGTCAGTCTGAACAATGTCTCTCAGGGTCTCTGAGAATCCTCCACCCGAAGCTTCAATTGTTCTGCTTAATCCAGAAATAACCCCGACTGAAACTGTATTTTGAAATTCGCCCAAAGCATTGCCAATAGCAATAACCGTCTGACCAATTTGTAATTTATCTGAATCGCCTATGTTTAAAACTGGAAAATCCACCTCTCCTTCAATTTTTAAAACAGCTAAATCTTCTATTGGGTCTTTAGCTAGAATTTTAGCTTCAAATTCTTTACCATCACTAGTGACAACAGTATAATAGGCTTCGTCATCTAAAACAACATGTTTATTGGTAATAATCGTTCCGTCTTTGGTGATTAAAAAACCTGTCCCCCCTCCAACTATTCTCTTCTCTGTTCCGTTCTGGCGATATCCGGGCACCTGAATATTACCAAAAAAATCACCCGAACCTTCAAAGGGATTATAAAAATATTGCTCAATAACGGGTAGATCTTTTGCTACAACAATACTCACAACCGCTGGAGAAGCACTTTTAACCACATCTATAATGGTTTGCTCTTGAGTGGTTTGAGGAACATATTCTTTTTCAATGACAGTTTCTTTCTCAATAATTTTTTCTGGCAAATTAATATTAATCATGGCTAATTTTTCTTTTAAATCAGTATAAAAAAAACTTCCGGAAATAATTCCTGCTAAAAATCCGAAAATTGTTGAGGTCAATATTGAAGCTAAAACTATTGATATAATAGGGTTTTTAAATCCTGCTGGAGGTTTAACATTTTTAGACTTACCATTTTTTTTATGGTCTCTTTTTGGTAGTTTAAGTTGAAATTTTGGTACGCTATAGTCAATCATTTTTTAAAAAAATATTTAATTTTTTCTATTTAAATTTTACCTTTTTCTGAGATAAAAGAAAATTATTATTTATTTTCTTCATTTGAATAATAACCAAATCTGTATCTAAAAATATCTGATTTGATGTCTCCAATAAAAATTAAATAAATACCAGCCCAAAGACATTTTGAGTAAAGAGGAAATCTACCATCTCTTTCAATCCTCCTGAGGGAAGTAATGACTGGTTCAATATTGATGAAACCGAATTTCCCAACCCTAGCTGCATGCTTAGCATATGACTGGTCTTCAGCAAATTTAATTTTTTCATCATATCCTCCAATCTTTTCATGAATCTCTCGCCTCACTAAAGCTGAGCTATAGGCATGAGCCATAAAAGACTGGGTTGAATTTACCATATTATTATACAACCAATAAACTAGCCCATCAAACCAATTACCTCTAACAGAAATTGGGAATGAGGCTATATCAAGGTTCCTTCTATTAAATTCTTTTAATAATTTCTCTAAGAAATCATTAGGAATAAAAATATGGTCTGAATCTAAAAACAAAAAAATATCTCCCTTAGCAACCTTGGCTCCCTCATTTCTTCCTTTAGCTGGTAATCCACCATTAGTTATTATACAACCAAAAGATTTGGCTATTTCAACTGTTTTGTCCGCAGAACCAGCATCTGCTACAACAATTTCAAAATTTTGAAATGTTTGTTTTTTCAAATTTTCTAAAACTAATGGTAATCTCTTTTCTTCATTGAGGGTTGGAATAATTATGGAAAGCATAATTTTGTTCATTAAAATAATTTTTTAGCTTCTTGCCAAACACCATCATCCCCTTGTTTAGTTTTCATCCAATACCACCATTCAGATCCCCAAAGATAAAATTCTTTGAATCCTGTATTAGATGCAAATTCAATGTTTTTATTAAACTGAGCAGGATTCATTGTCTTCATTTGCTCTTCTTGAGGTGAGGTATAAAGCAACTCTGGTCCCCAAGGCTCTGCTTGTAATTCAATACAAATAACCTCTTTATTAAAAACCATTTTGATTATATCTGCTCTTCTTTTATAAAATATTGAAGGAATGGGATAATTAAAATAAATTTTGAATTGCCTCATCCAAACTTTTTTATAAGTAGTAATGCCAACTATATCTCCAAACTTTGCCGCTTTGAACCAGAAAGATCCTTCTCCCGAATCAGAAATAATAATAGGTCTATTATCTAAAGATTTTACCAATTCAATTTCTTTTTTCAAAAAATCTTCGTCAACCCACTGGCATTCTCCAAAAGGGAAGAACGGTTCGTTCTCTATTTGCCATCTTTCTACAGTGGGATTATCTTTATATCTTGAAACAACCGCTTCAAGCATTTTCAAAATCTCTATTTGTTGATTTTCGATGTCCTTATTCTTAGCCCAAGTTGGCACATGACATTCGGGCCACCTAGAAGTTTTTATACCCAATAAAAGAATCATTTTGACGTCGTTTTCTTGAGCTTTTTTTATCTGCCAATCTAAATCCTCAAAATTAAATTCGTTAGGAGTGGGTTGAATCAAATCCCAATGAACAGCTAATTTTATCTTTTTGACTCCCAGGTCATCTAAAATGGCTGAATATGTTTCTTTCCAGTCTAACCCCAAACTTACAGTGTGCTTTTGAGAAAAATTAACACCCCAAGAAATATCTTCTGATTTATGAGATTTCCCAATAAAAAAATATATGAAAACCAGAATAAAAAATATTAAAAAAACATTACCTATCTTCATATTATTTGAAAGCTAAAATGACCAAGCCTGACCCTATTAATATTATGGATATAAATTTTTGAATCAAAACATTTCTAGAAAGATTTTCCTGAAAAATCTTGGGGAATTTTTTAGAAAAAAACAAAGCAAAGACAAAAAGAAATATATTTTGCAATCCTTGTAAAGCATTGACTATGGCTACAAAGCCAATTGGAACAATAAAAATAACCCAATTGAATAAGATATTGCCAGACGCTCCCATGGCCTGATTGGCAATAAAAAGACCTTTTGCTTTTTGAGGAAAAACGTTCTGGGCATCTTTAAAAATCTTATCTCTTGTATTTTTTTCTAGCAAAAATAGCAAAGAGGCTAAAAACCCTCCCACTTTCATCCAAACTAACATCACTAAAAATTTCTGATCAATATAAGCGTATTTTGAAAAAAGAGAAGATAAAGCAAATAAAAATGAACAGATTAAAATCATTTTTAACATTTTCGAATCTATCTTACTTCCCTTAGATGGCTTATAGCTTATCAAAACGCTACCCGCCACCAAAATAAAAAGAGAAATTATTTGAGCATAATCCAATCTAGCCATCTCGGGAGAAAGCACATTACTTAAAACAAAAATAAAGATTGGAATCATTCCTCCAATGGCTGGCACAACCCTTGATGCCTCAAATTTAAGTAATAAAATATTAAAGAAAAACAAGGCAGGAACAAACATTATCCCAGAAAAAAGAGCAAAAAAAAGATGTTCTTGGTCTGGAAGATAAAAATCTATAAAGGGAATAAAAATTAAAACAAACATTCCTAGCAACGAAACACAAAAAGTATATATTTTAGGATCTATAACAAAATCAACAAGAATATATTTGTCTATTAAAAAAACAATTGCGAAAAGAAAATAAACAAAAATTGTAACTAAAATCCAGTTCATTTTGAAATAATTTTTTCAATATTAAATGTCCCCAAGGTTTCCGCTTCAATAAAACCCTGCATACAAGCTTCAGCAAACCAACCCCTGTTCAATAAATCAAATAACCACTCATTTGTATATCTAATATCTTTTTGAGGCATAGCAGAGCCTATTTTTAAAATCCATTCTCTATTAAAATCTTCCTGAGAACCAATTGATGGAGCCATAATAATAGGAAGACCTAGGCCAGTATAAAAAGATAATTCGCTTGGTTTGGTCCAAAGAATGTCTGTTTGTCTCATGGTTTTATTAAAGGAACTAAAATAATCTTCAATTTTTTCTTCAAACAGAACCTCTATGTTATTACCCAAATGTACGCCTAATCTTAATTTTTTAATTTGTTGAACAAAATAATCTCTAACCTTCTTTCTGGTTCCTGCCACTAAAATAAACTTAAGCTTGTTGCTTTTAATTTCTTTCTTAAGGCTATCTAAAATCTGTACTCCTATTTCTTTTTGCGCCCCTGCTCCACCAACAGCGAAAGTAATGGTTAGAGGATGATCGGATTTTTGGGGTAATTCGCCAATATATTTTTTGATTAGGGGACCATAGTGTTTTTCATATCTTTTTTCAGGATCAAGATTAACCAACCTATTGGCAATATCTTTTTTCAAGATGTTCATTTTTTCAGTTCCAATATTTTCTTTGGGTAATGGATATCCTGTTAAAAATATGTTCTTTCCCTGAATACCATATAGTTTTAATCTTTCTTCCACTCTTTTATTGGGAACAAAATATTTAATCTTACTTTTTTGAGGATTTTTTGAAACCCAACTTCTAGCAATATCTGCATCGCAGATAATACAAAAAATATCTTCTGGATAACCAAACATTTCAGCCATAAAAGCTGGAGTAAAAAAACTAGTAAGAAAAACTCTTGGTTTTTTTCTTAATTTTTCTATCAAATGCTTCCCCCACCCTCTCTCAATCAGGAAAAATAACTGCGTTGTTTGAAAATTATTTTTTGACAAATCCCTCTTGGGATAAAAACTAAGTATTTTTTGTAATTTATCAAATAAAGAGAAAACAATAGGTCCCAAAATTGGAAATCTTTTAAATCTAGAAATGGCCTCGTAAAAATCTCTGCTACTTTTCCACAATCTTTTATCTGCGAATGGAATGTCGTCATAATCATTAGCTGGAATAATTTTACCACCTTCAGCAATTTTTCTAAAAGAATATGTTGTCCTTTGATGACCATAACCCATGTTAACCGTAATAACCCAAGGCTTTTTCATAATTTATACAAAATAAAACCTAATAATTATATATATTAATATTAACATCTTAAACCCTCTTGTTAAAGCGCCCTAAAATCTCAAAAATTTTGATATTTTCTGTTTTTCAAATTTTGAAATACACCATATTGTCCATATATAAAATATAATAAGAAAAATTGGGCTAACATCGTTTACAACAACGCTAGTAAAAGAAAATTGATAGAACCAATCAATCACCATGGTAATGTATCTCAACAAAAACCACGGCAACCAAGATAAAATCAGAGCAAGTTCTTCAGAAAACATTCCGAAGATTGCAACAATAAAACCAAAAATTGTTATAAAAGGTAACAGAGGTAAAATTAAAATATTAGAAAAGGGAGAAATAAGAGATATGCGACCAAAATTATAAATTATGATGGGCAAAGTAAAAACCTGAGCAGATAGGGTTCCTGATAGATTATTTCTTATCTCAAATTTCTTGGGAAATATTTTAAATATTTTAAATAAAATTGGTTGAACATATATAATTCCGGTTAAGGCTAAAAAAGACAACTGAAATCCAATATCGTGAATCAAAAAAGGATTACTAAAAAGCATAAAAAACAAAGCTATAACTAAAATTCTTAATCCATTCACACCCCTACCAAAATATTGCGACAACAAATATAATATTGACATTATTCCAGCACGAACTACAGATGGACTAGCCCCTGTCATTGAAACATATGAAATTATAAAAAAAATTGATACATAAAAAGCATGATCTTTCCAAAGACCAATCAACAACAAAAAATCAAAAAGAATAAAAACTAAAATGGTAATGTTCATTCCTGAAACTGCGGCAATGTGACGAGTGCCAGTCATGTTCAATTTTTCTTTCCATGTTTCAGAAATATTACTTTCATCTCCAAATAACAGAGCCTCCATAAAAGCTGATTCAGGCATATGTATTATTCTGTTCAAACTATCTTTTAGCCTGTTTTTAATAGAAAAAAGTATTTTTTTAACAGAATTAGCCTGATCTTTGGCAATTAAATTAATTTCTGTCTGATACATAATACCAAAAATATTTTTATACCAAAGATATTTTTTATAATCAAAACCTTCAAAATTCTCGGGCTCTTGTAGCTTGCCGATAATCTTTAATTTATCTCCATACTCATATTCTGGATAATGCCATTTTGTAATTAAAACTCTTTCTTGGGAATTTTCTATTCTTATCGTAAGCATGGTATTGTTTTCTCTTTTATCTGGCTCTTCAATAACTACTCCAACTAAGGAAATATTTTCATTAAAATAAGCTGACAATATATTATTTTCTGCTTCTTGGAGGCAATTATAATACCTCCAAGAAAGAAAAAACAAACTACTCAAAATAAGTAGTAATAAAAATTTAGAACGAATATAATTAAAAATCTGAGCAATAGACATTTTATCTCACCCAACAAATATCAAAAAATGGAGAAACTGATCTCTGAATTTCTAACAGGAATTTTTCATCATAGGGCTGAATTTTTTCAAAAGCTGGATTAATCGTTTTTTCTGGTCTAAAATTCTGTAAAAAATATTTAGGAGCTGGCCTTATCCAGTGAACGATGTCAAGTATATCATTTCTTTCCAAAAAAGTGGGAACAATTGTTGTTCTAAATTCATAATTAATCTTTCCTTCTTTTAAGATATCTATTGATTTTTGAATGTCTTTAATGTCTATTTTATCGAAAAATACCTCTTTGTACCTCGCTTTGGGCATTTTAATGTCCATAGCTACATAATCAATCAATTTTTTATCAATAAGTTCTTTCATCATTTTAGGGTTGGTGCCATTTGTGTCCAGTTTGACTAAAAATCCCAATTTTTTAATTTTTTTAACAAAATCAACCAAGTCTTTGTTAATGGTTGGCTCTCCACCACAAATAACAACTCCTTCAAAAAGAGTTTTTCTTTTTTTTAAAAAATCAAAAAACTCTTTTTGAGAAATTTCTGGCTGTTGAATTATTTCTTCTGGTAAAACTAGTTCCCTGGAATAGCAAAATGGACATCTAAAATTACAACCAGTTAAAAAAACCGTACAGGCTAGTTTGCCAGGATAATCAATGAGTGTTAGCTTTTGAAGCCCTCCTATTTTCATAAAAATTATTTAACAGGAATAAGTTGTTGCTTTCTTACTTTAAATTCTTTTCTTTCTTTATATTCTTTTACCTTACCATTATTCCATTGCTGCACTGGTCTAAGATATCCGACAACACGAGAATAAACCTCGCAAGCTTGTTCAACCGTACATTTTGGACATTCAAAATGTTCTCCAGACAAATAACCGTGAACTGGACAGATAGAGAAAGTGGGGGTGATGGTAATATACGGAAGGTTAAATTTCTCAAAAACCGTTTTCACCAAACTTTTTACAGCTTCAATTTCTGTAATTTCTTCTCCTAAAAATAGGTGCATGACTGTTCCTCCCGTATACTTCGTCTGCAAGTCGTCTTGCAATTCTAAGGCTTCAAAGATGTCATCTGTATGATTAACCGGCAACTGACTTGAATTAGTATAGTAAGGAACTTTTTTGGTTCCAGCAGTAATAATGTCGGGATATCTCTCTCTATCTTCTTTGGCCTGGCGATAACTTGTTCCCTCTCCTGGAGTAGCTTCTAAATTATATATATTCTCTGTTTCTTCTTGATATTTAATCAATCTATCTCTCATAAAGTCGAGTACCTCTAAGGCAAACTTTCTTCCTCTTTTGGTAGTAATATCTTCATCAATAAAATTCAACAAAGATTCGTTCATTCCCATTAATCCAATTGTTGAAAAATGATTACCAAAATATTTTCCTCTTACTTTTTTAACTTGATCTAAATAGTGCTTTGAGTAAGGATAAAGTCCTTTTTCCATAAAGTCTTCCAGAGCTTTTCTTTTAATTTCTAGACTGTCTTTAGCTAAATCCATGAATTTTCTTAATCTCTCAAAATATTCTGTTTTTGTTTTTGCTAAATATCCTATTCTTGGAAGATTGATGGTGCAAACACCGATTGAGCCTGTTAAGGGAGCCGAACCAAACAATCCCCCTCCCCTTTTATAAAGTTCACGATTATCTAACCTTAAACGACAACACATAGATCTAAAATCAGAGGGATCCATATCAGAACTTATAAAATTGGAAAAATAATTAATACCGTATTTTGCTGTAGCTTCCCACATTGGTTCTAGGGCAGGATTATTCCAATCAAAATCTTTTCCAATAGAAACAGTAGGAATTGGGAAAGTAAATGGTCTTCCCTTAGAGTCTCCCTCTATTAAAACCTCATAAAAGGCCTTGTTAAATGTATTCATTTCTTCTTGGAAATCTCCGTAAATCTCTTCTTTTGGCAATCCTCCAATGATTACTGGCTGTTGAGCTAAAAATTTAGGTGGATTGATGTCTATAGACACGTTCAAAAAAGGAGTCTGAAAACCAACTCTCGTGGGAACCATACAATTGAATAAAAATTCTTGAATAGCCTGCTTGACTTGCTTATACGTAAGGTTGTCGTATCTAATAAATGGAGCTAAAAGAGTATCTATATTAGAAACCGCTTGCGCTCCTGCTGACTCTCCCTGCAGAGTATAAAAAAAGTTAACCAATTGACCGAGGGCTGTTCCAAAGTGTTTTGGTGGATGACTCTCTAATTTTCCTGGTACACCTCCAAAACCTCTCAATAATAAATCATATAAATCCCAACCACAACAATATGTGCTAATGCTGTCTAAATTATGAATATGGAAATCCTCGGCAGCTGCGGCTTCTGTGATTTCTTTGGGATAAATTTTATTTAACCAATATTTTTTAGCAATAGTAGAAATGACGTATTGATTTAACCCTTGCAAAGAATATGTCATATTGGCATTCTCTTTGACTTGCCAGTCTAATTCTCCCAAATACTTATCAACCATTGCTGTAGACTCATCAAAAAGAACTGTGGCCTCTCTTATTCTCCTTCTTTGTTCGCGGTATAAGATATAAGCTTTAGCTGTTTCAACTAATCCTTCTAAAATCAAAACTTCTTCTACTGTGTCTTGTATCTGTTCAACGTGAGGAATCTCATCTTTTTTAAATCTACGGTTTATAAAATTAACAATTCTTTCTGTGACCTTGTCTGTTAATTCGCCGTCACCCTGATTAGCAGCCGTAATGGCTTTAAACACTGCTTCTTTAATTCTTTCAGCGTCAAAGGGGACAATTGTCCCATCTCTTTTTTGAACCTTTGCAATCTTGTTTTCTTGAACCTTTGTTTCAATAGCCATTATCTAAGAAAATTAATTTTAATAAATACATTTTACTATAACCAAAAATGCCCGTCAAAAAAGGGCAAATTTTATACTAAAAGCATCTGGATTTATGATTAAAAACCCGTAGCAATAACAGTTACTTTAATTTCTCCCTTCTTTAGTTTTTCGTCTTGTATGGCTCCGAATATGACCCTTGCTTCTGGATTAACCTCTTTAGTAATTTCTTTGGCAGCAGCATCAATTTCTGAAAGAGATATGTCTTCACCTGAAATATTAAACAAAACCCCTTTGGCCCCCTTGCAAGAACTATCTAATAAAGGAGAGTTTATAGCTAATCTAGCCGCAACTTCAGCTCTTTTGTCTCCAGTGGCTCTCCCAACCCCCAACAGAGCCGTACCAGAGTTCTTAATAATACCCTTAATATCAGCAAAGTTAACATTAATAATACCAGGAAGAATAATAAGATCAGATATACCTTGAACAGCCTGCCTGAGTATGTCATCACAAAACCAAAAAGCTTCAACTAAAGAAATTTTCGGATCTAAAATTGACAACAATCTGTCGTTAGAAATAGTAATTAAACTATCTACTTTTTCTTTTAATTTTTTAACACCATCTTCAGCCAATTTCTTTCTTGCCTGGCCTTCAAAATCAAAAGGCTTTGTTATCACTGCTATGGTCAAAGCTCCTAATTCTCTGGCAATTTCAGCAACCACAGGACCAGCTCCTGTTCCTGTTCCTCCTCCAGCACCATAGGTTATAAAAACCAAATCAGAACCCTCAAGGACTCTTTGAATTTCTTCTTTATTCTCAAGAGCTGACTGCTTGCCCAATTCTGGATTCATTCCAGTACCAAGCCCTTGAGTGGTTTCTTGACCAATCTGAACCTTAACATCAGCTGAAGTTTTCTGTAAATCTTGAAAATCAGAATTAATGGCTACTAACTGAACGCCTTTTATTTTAAATTGCTTCATTCTAGAAATGGCGTTCCCACCAGAACCTCCTACTCCGACTACCTTGATTATAATAGGGCCTTGCATATATTTTAAGGAATTAAAATTCTTAATTTTGATAAAAAATTACTCATCCAAGAATTTTTTTTCTCTTCGAATTCAGAGTCAAATCCAGACAATACCAAACCACAAATAGTAGATAGAGACGGGTCTTTATCAACTCCAATAAAACTTTTTGGTTTACCGATCTTACAATGAAGTTTAAATTCTTTCTTGGCTAGTTCCAATATACCAGGAATTTTAGCTCCACCCCCAGTCAATATTATGCCTGCGGGCAAAGAACCTGCCTTGCCAATCTTTCTTAATTCTTTATTAGCTTCTTCAAAAATCTCCGAAACCCTAGCATCAATAATCTTAGATAATTCTTTTCTAGAAATCGTTAGTGGTTCTGGTTCCAATAATTCAATTCTCTCTTTTTCTTCTTTTTTAGAAAGACAGCAAGATCCGTATTCTTTTTTAATTTTCTCTGCATTATCTGGATCTATTCTTAACCCAATAGCAATGTCGTGCGTAATGTTGAGTGATCCAACAGGTAAAATAGCTAAATGAATCAAATTTCCTTCTTCATATACAGCCAACCCTGTTGTTCCCTCTCCAATGTTTAACAATGCTGTTCCTAACTCTTTCTGAGAAGAAGAAAGTACTGCTCTTGCGGCGGCGATAGGAGATGGAATAATGCCCTTAATCTCTTCAAAACGAGAACTGGAAATGCTTTGCTGAAGATTATTATAATATGGAGAAAATACACAAATCATTAAAGCATCTGCCTCTAAACGTACTCCCTTCATACCAACGGCATTTTTGACAGACTGTTCGTCTACTATGAAATTTGTTGCTAGGACATCAATAATTTCTTTGTTTTGAGAAATAGAAAAAGTCTTAGCATTATCTAAGACTCTATCGATATCTTCTTCAGAAACTTCTTTGTCTGCTCTAGAAACTGCTACCTTTCCTCTAGAAGAGATACAAGATATATGGCTTCCTCCAATGTTTACATAGACCGAATTGATTTTCTGACCAATCATTTCATAAACTTGTTCCCAAGCTTCATTAAGGACCGTCGTAACATTTTGAGGGTTAATAATTACACCCTTTCTTATTCCTAAGGCTGGCTTATTTAAAAAAGCCAAGGTCTCTATGTCTGCATTTGAATTCTTTTGAGCAACCAGAATTTTAATTCCGCTTGTTCCGATATCTATTCCTGTTATTAGGCAATTTTTAGGCATTTTTCTAAATAATATCTTTGTTTATTAAACATTTTAACTCTTTTTGTTTTTGTCCCTTCATGAGAATATCCCAAAACGTGCAAAATTCCATGAATCAAAATATTAATCAACTCTTCTTCAAAAGCAATTCCTAATTTTTCTGCATTGTTTTTGACTTGTTCGGGGCAAATAACTATTTCTCCTTGATTGTTTTCTTCAACGGGGAGGACAAAACCAGAATCATCAAATTGACCAAAAGACAAAACATCCGTAGGAAAGTCTTTTTTTCTATATTTTTTATTGAATTCTTTTATTCTATCAGATTCTACTAAAACAAGCGACAATTTTCCCTCAATACCCTCTTCCCTTAAAACCGTTTTGGCTACTTTTTTTAAAAAAGACAATCTAACAATAATTTCGGTTAAATTAAGAATTTCAATCATTGTTTAACAATTCCTTCGCTATTTCTAAAATAATTTTACCGTCAGCTCTTTTGCCTACTTCTTCTATGGTTCCTTTCATAACAGATCCAACATCTTTCATTCCTCGAGCGCCTAATTTTTCGATTATTTGCTTAACAATATTTTTTAAATCACTTTCAGATATTTGTTCTGGTAAATATTTTTTAAGAATTTCTAATTCTCTTTCTTCTTTTTCAGCCAATTCTTTCCTATTTCCTTTCTCAAATGCTAAGATTGATTCCTTTCTTTTTTTAGCTTCATAAGAAATAATATCCTCAACTTCTTCTTCGGTCAATTGACTCAACTGCGCAAGCTCTTCTTGGTTTTTTCCTTCGTTCTTCACGTCAGTATTAATCCTATAAATCTTCTCTTTTTCTTGATTAATCAAGGGAGCCATAATTAATCTCAAAACAGAGACCTCTTCTGATCTCTGTAATTTTAAAGCGACTTTTAAATCTTCTTGTATTTTTTCTTTAAGATTCATTAAAATCTTTTAAACTTGTCTTCTAACAAGCCTAATTTTTTCTTTTTTTCGTATTCATTTTTCAATTCCTCACGTCTTAATGCTGCTTTTTTTTTCATTTCATTACTTTTATTTCTTGAATGAAATTGATTTCTTCTCAATCTTAAAAGAGTGCCACTACGACGCATACTTCTTGAAAAACGACGTATTAAAGATTGTACGCTTTCTCTCTCTTTTTTTACTGTTTTAATTGTCATATTATTTTAAACTATTTAACACTATCCCAACCACCCCAAAGGTGCAAATGAATGTGAGGAATCTCTCCTGTTTTGCCAATATTAAATAACATTTTACAGGAAGAAAAAATCCCCTTTTCTTTAGCTACTAATTTAGCAGTTTCAAGCAAATAAGACAAGAGTAGGAGATCTTCTTTAGAAAAATCTTGCTCCCAAATTAGGTGTTTTTTGGGAATAAAAAGAAAATCGAGTGGTGCTTCCGGATTAATATTTACAAAGCCCAAAATATTCTCGTCTTCGTAAACTATTTCTGATGACAACTCTTTTTCTGCAATCTTACAAAAAACACAATCCATATTATTTTTTACTTCTTAGGCTTTTTTTAATCTCCTCAACAACGCTTTCTATCTTAACTGTTTTTTGTTTTCCGTTTTGCATATTTCTAATAATAATACTTCCCTCTAAAGCTTCTTTTTGTCCTAAAATTAAAGTATATTCTACTTCTAATTTATCAGCGCGAACTAATTGGGCTTTCAAAGAATCTCTACCGAAAGATTCAACTATAGAGATTTTAGCTTTTCTAAAATCTTCAAAAAGTTTTAAACTTTTTCTCTTAGCTAGCCTTCCTAGTTGAGCTAAGAAAACCTTAGAAGGAACTTCTTCATAAGGACTAATTTTTGAAGCTTTCATAGCCCCAATAATCCTTTCTACCCCAGAAGCTGCTCCGATGGCTGGTATATCTTTAGAACTCAACGTTTTTACCAAAGCATCATATCTACCCCCTCCAACCAAGCTACCAATACTTCTACCTCCAGGAGAATCATCAACAATTTCAAAAACAGTTTTAGTATAATAATCTAATCCTCTTACTAGGTGTGGGTTTAAGCTATAAGGAATGTCAACTTCATCAAGAAATTCTAAAACTTCTTTAAAGTGTTGGTGGCAATTTTCGCATAAATGATCCATTGCTTGAGGAGCTTGCCCAATTATTCTCTGACATTTTTCTTGCTTACAATCAAGCACTCTCAAAGGATTAGTTTTAAGCCTAGATCTACAATCCGCGCACAGAGATCCTTCTCTAGATTTCAAATAATTCTTTAAAAGTTTTTTATAATAAGGCCTACATTGGGAATCTCCAATATTGTTAATCTGAATAATAATGTTTTTCAGCTTCAACTCTTGAAGAATATTATAAAAAATTTGAATAATCTGAGCATCAATGACTGAGCCTTGCTCACCAAAAACTTCTAGTCCGAATTGTTGAAATTGACGGAATCTTCCTGATTGAGGTTTTTCATATCTAAAACATGGTCCAAAATACCAAAGTTTAATTGGTTGTGGCAAATTACTCATACCATGTTGCAAATATGCTCTGACTACAGGAGCTGTTAATTCTGGTCTCAGGGACAAATGATCCCCTCCTCTAGTTTTAAGATTAAACATTTCTTTTTGCACAATATCTGTCTCTTCTCCAATTCCCCTATAAAAAAGTTCTGTGTCTTCTAAAATTGGTGTATCAATTTTTCCGAAACCATAAAAACTAGCAACGTTTTCTACGACTTCATAGATTTTCTTATAATATTTTTGATCCTCTGGCAGAATATCATGCATGCCAGTCGGAGTTTGAATTCTTGTTCTTTTTGCTGTCATAATATTTTTTTAAAATTCAAAAGCTGGGGTTTCTATCTTAGAAAAACTAGAAAAAGGAAAAGCTCTAATAAAAACCTTTCCTATAATATATTCTCTTTTTAGGGCTCCCCAAGATCTAGAATCAGAAGAAACGGGTCTATTGTCTCCCAGAACAAAATATTCGTCATCATCCAATAATATCACGATATTACCTGGTGTAGGCGATCCAACAGGAAGGTATGTTTCTTCGTTTAAAGCTTGATTGCCTTCTTCTGTTGAAACTATTACTGTATTGGCTCTAATTTCAATCTTTTCACCTGGCAAACCAATAATTCTTTTAATATAACGCTGGGAGGGATTATTTGGATACTTAAAAACTATAACATCTCCCCTGTTAGGCTCTGAAACTCTATATGATAGCTCGTCAATAATTAAATAATCACCATTAGCAAAAGATGGTTCCATTGACTGTCCTTTAACAAAAAATGGTTGAAATAAATAATAACGAATTGGAATTACTATGGCTAAAGCCATAACAACTATTTTAAAAATCTCCCAAACAAATAGAAAAAATGATTTAATAATTTGCATAAATTTTAGTTAATTTGAATTCAGATTAAGGTTATTGTACCAATGTTTTTATGATTTAGCAATACAATATTTTATCCCATATGATACAATAAAAATAATATGAAAATTATTGTTGGCTTGGGAAACCCAGGAGAAAAATTTGAAGGAACAAGGCATAATCTAGGATTCACTATTTTAAATAAAATGCAAAAAGAAAACAACTTTCCTAGTTTTTCTTTGAATAAAAAATTAAAAACTGAAATATCAGAAGGCATTTTGAATGAAGAAAAAATTATTTTAGCCAAACCACAAACTTTTATGAATCTTTCTGGGGGGGCAGTAAGTCTTTTAATGAAATATTACAAAAAAGGAGAACTTATTATTATACATGATGACGTTGATATTGCTTTGGGAAAAATTAAAGAATCAAATAATTCAGGTTCTGCAGGACACAAGGGAGTTCAGTCTATTATTGATTCTCTAAAAACAAAGGAGTTTAAAAGAATAAGAATAGGAATTCTTCCTCAGAAAGGAAAACCTAGTGACATTGATAAATTTGTTTTAAAAAAATTCTCAGAAACAGAAGAAAAAATAATAAAAGAAATCATAAAAGGTCTCTAAAACGATCCCCGCCTTAATAGGCTTGATCTGGGTGTTGGGGTTTTTGTTTTGGAAATTCAAAAAAAGGTATGGTACACTCAGCTTAAGTTAAAAAATGATAGAAAAAACCATAGATAAGATTTTGATTGTAAGCATAACCCCCTACTTCTTGGAAAGGGACAATTTTTGGATTGAACAAAATTTTAAAAAAATCTTGGACTCTAGAAAAACACAAAGCTTTTTCCAAGACAATACGGTATACTTAGAAATAAATCAAAATCTCTCCCTCTCAGAACTATTAAGACAATTGGATGAACTTGGATATGAAAAAGTTTTAAAAACCGATGAACCTGGAGAATTTTCTCATTTGGGGGGAATGATAAATGTTTTTCCCATTAACTTAAATTATGCTATTCAAATTGAATTTCTTGGCAACAGCATAGAAGGTATTTCCAAACTACCAATTGAAATTGAAAACGAGGAAAATTCAAGAAAACTTTTAAAAAAGAAATTAAAATCTCAAAAAACCTTCTCTGACTTAAAGGGTTTAAAACCAAATGAATATTTAGTTCACCTAGACCATGGAATAGGAAAATTCTTAAAAAAAGAAAAGCTGAGCATCTCTTCTCTTCAAGAATATTATACTCTAGAGTATGCTGCAGAAGATAAACTCTATGTTCCTGTTGGGCTAGAAAGAAAATTATCAAGGTATGTTGGATTTACAGAGCCAAAAATTTCAAGATTGGGCTCTATGGTTTGGCAAAAAACTAAAAGAAAAATTAAGAAAGAAACAGAAAATTTGGCTAAAGAATTGTTAGCAATAGCAGCCCAAAGAGAAGAAACCATAAGAATTCCATATGAAAAAGATAGCGAAATAGATAATCAAATAGCAGCTACCTTCCCTTATGAAGAAACTCCCGATCAGATTCAAACTCTAGAAGAAATTAAAAAAGATCTAGAATCTAACAAGCCCATGGACAGAATTGTTTGTGGGGATGTTGGTTTTGGTAAAACAGAAATTGCCCTAAGAGCCATGGCAAAAACTATTAATGCTGGAGAACAATCTGCTCTTATTGCTCCAACAACAATTCTGGCCGATCAACACTACCAAACTTTTAAAGAAAGACTGTGGGGTCTGCCAATTAAAATAGCTTTAATGTCTAGACTACAATCTAAAAAAGAACAAAAAGATACAATAAAAGATATAAAGGATGGAAAAATAGACATTGTCATTGGAACTCATAGAGTATTATCAAAAGATATTGAATTCAAAAAACTAGGACTACTAGTTATTGATGACGAACAAAAATTTGGAGTTAAACAAAAAGAGGTATTAAAAAATAAAAGAGCTGAACTTAACGTTCTTTCTCTTTCGGCAACGCCAATTCCAAGAACTCTATATATGGCCATGTCTTCTTTAAGAGATATTAGTATAATAAAAACTCCTCCCGAAGGAAGAATGGCCGTAAAAATATTCATTAAAAACTTTTCAACTAAAACAATTCAAAAAGCCATAAAACAAGAACTAAAAAGAAAAGGCCAAGTATATTATTTACACAACAGAGTTCAAACTATTCATGGTGCTAAAAAATTCCTAGAAGAATTATTACCAGATGTAAGATTTGAAATTGCTCATGGGAAACTTCCATCAAAAAATCTCATGCAGATAATGACTGATTTCAAAAACAAAAAATTTGATGTTTTAATAGCTACTACAATTATTGAAAACGGAATTGATCTGCCAAACGTTAATACACTTATTGTGGCTGATGCTACTAGGCTGGGATTATCTCAAAGCTATCAAATCAAAGGTAGAATAGGCAGATCTCACATTCAAGCCTTTAGTTATTTCTTCTATGGTCAAAATATGTCAAAAAAGGCTAAGATGAGATTAAGTGCTTTAAAAGAAATCAACGAATTAGGATCCGGCCACAGAATAGCCTTAAAAGATATGGAAATTAGGGGTGCTGGCAATATGCTTGGCAAAGAGCAGTCAGGAAGCATAAATAAAGTGGGCTTGAATTTTTATTGCCAAATGTTATCTTTAGCAATTGAAAAAATGAAAAATAAATGAACTTCATTCTACAATCAATAATTCATAAAAATTTATGAATACGAAATTGCAAACCAAAAATTATAGTTATTGGTCTACCAATGAGATTGCTCATTTAAGAGAATTCTATTCCATAATACACGCTAAAAATTTGGCAAAAATGTTCCCAAAGAGAACAACTGGATCAATTGTGGCTAAAGCTCTTAGTCTGGAATTACCATCGGCAAAATTATGGCAGCAAAAAGAAAACAATATATTATATAAATTCTTTTCCGAAATACCCCAAGAAAAACTCTTGAATCTTTTACCGACCAGAACTTGGTCGGGAATTTTAGCCCAAGGAGAAAGAATGGGCCTGCTACGTCGAAGAAATAAGCCGAGATTAGCAATCAATGAATGCTATTTTAAAAAATGGTCACCAAACATGGCGTATATTCTTGGATTTATCTCAAGCGATGGTTGTATTGTCAAAGGAACTCATAAGGGGTATAGCGATAGTTTAAAATTTGGCGTTCAACAAAAAGATATAGATATTTTAAAAAAAATAAAAAAAGAATTTTCTTCTAAGCATAAAATTTCTTTGGTAAAAAATGCATCCCACATTAGCATTGCTAGCCAAAAAATTGTTGACGATTTAAAAATCTTAGGCATTTCATATCGCAAAAGTCTTCGGGAAAATGTACCAAAAATTCCCAAAAAATATATTAGAGATTTTATTCGAGGACTAATCGATGGAGACGGAAGCATCTGTTTTGATAAAAGAGAATATCCAACACTAAGCTTGTGTGGTGGAGAAAAAATTGTTACCTTTGTTAAAAATCATTTCTTTTCTGAGTTCAATATTCACTCTAAAATTAGCCAGGCGAAAAAAAATGGTAAAAAATATAATCTCTTTTATATTACCTATAGAGCCAATTCGGCGAAAACATTAATAGAATATCTTTATGACCATGCAGATTTATATCTTGAGAGAAAGTTTAGACTCTACAAACGATGCCTCCACACAAAGATGAAAAATAGAAAAAATTATACTGAAAAAGAAATTGAGCTTCTGCGACAGCATTATAGTTCATCGGCTAAAAATAAAATTTTGGCAATACTGCCTTGTCGAAGCTGGAATAGCGTTCAGAACAAAACTCATAAATTAAAATTATACAAATATAATATTAAAAAAATATATTCATGAACTTGGTCCTGGTGGAAAGCCCCGTGAAAGCAAAAACTATACAAAAATTCTTGGGATCTGAATACAAGGTCCTTTCTTCATATGGACATATTAGGGATTTACCAAAAAGTAAATTAGGTATTGATATAGAGAATAACTTTGAACCTCAATACGTTATTCCCACTAAAGCAAGAAAAAATCTAAACATATTAAAAAAAGAAGCAGAAAAAGCTGATCTAGTTATTTTAGCTACTGATGAAGACAGAGAAGGAGAAGCAATAGCTTGGCATTTGGCTTATGCTTTAAAATTGAAAAACAAGAAACATCAAAGAATTACTTTCCATGAAATTACAGAAACGGCCATACAAAAAGCCTTAAAAGAACCAAGGGATATTAATATTGACCTAGTAGACTCACAACAAGCTAGAAGAATTTTAGATAGATTAGTGGGATATAAACTATCCCCTCTTTTGTGGAAAAAAGTAGCTAGAGGATTGTCAGCCGGCAGAGTTCAATCTGTAGCTGTAAGGTTTATAGCAGAAAGAGAAGCAAAAATTAAGGCATTCAAGCCTCAAGAATATTGGAACATCGTAGCTACTCTTTTAGCTAATCAAGAATTCCAAGCTAGCTTAGTTAAAAAGGATAATGAAAACATAGATAAGCTTGCTATTGAAAATGAAAAACAGGCCAATGAGATTCTAGAAACCCTAGAAGGGGCTGAATATATAATTACAGATATTAATAAAAAACAAGTTAAGAGAAGCCCCTTACCTCCTTTCACAACTAGTACCCTTCAAAGAACAGCTTGGCAAAGATTTCATTGGGGAGCAAAAACTACAATGAGTATTGCTCAAAAGCTATATGAAAAAGGTTTTATTACATACCACAGAAGTGACTCTTTAAATATTAGCCAACTAGCTGTTGATGCAACCAAAAAATACATATTGGATAATTTAGGTGAACAGTATTGGGCTTTTAGACAATATAAATCAAAAGGAAGAGTTCAAGAAGCTCATGAAGCCATAAGACCAACCTTTGTGAACAGAAACCCAGAAAGCATAAAAGGAGAGCTTGACGCTAGACAACTAAAACTCTACACGCTAATCTGGCAAAGACTAGTTGCTTCTCTCATGACTCAATCTATCTTTGATTCAATTACTGTAGACATTGCAGCTAAAAATTATGGCTTTAGGGCTAGCGGTCAAACTCTAAAATTTGATGGATTTTTAAAAATCTATCCCTTAAAATACACTGAGGAAAGTTTACCTGATTTAGAAAAAACCACTCCCCTACAATTAAAAGAATTAACCCCCTCTCAACACTTTACTGCCCCTCCTCCAAGATATAATGAAGGCAGCTTAATTAAAGTTTTAGAAGACAATGGAATTGGAAGACCATCCACTTATGCTCCCACTCTATCTACAATTCAAACTAGAAACTACGTTATAAAAGATGAACAAAAAAGATTTGTCTTAACAGAGATTGGTGGTGTAGTAAATGATTTGTTAGTTAAACATTTTCCTCAAATTGTAGATATTCATTTCACAGCTAAAATGGAAGAAGATTTAGATAGTATAGCCCATGATAAAAAAGAATGGATCCCAGTAATTAGAGAATTCTATACTCCATTTGAAAAAAATTTAAAATTAAAAGAAGAAAGTCTAGAAAAAAAAGAATTAGCTCAAGAAAAAACAGATAAAATTTGTCCTGATTGTGGCTCTCCAGTAATTATTAGATTGGGTAGATTTGGTAAATTCTATTCTTGTTCTAATTTTCCAAAATGTAAATATACTGAAAATCTTAAAAAAGAAGAAGATTTAGATTTAGCTTGTCCTAAGTGTAAAAAAGGTAAAATCACCGCTAAAAGAACTCGCAAAGGAAAAATATTCTATGGTTGTAACCAATACCCAAAGTGTGACTTTGCTTTATGGGATAAACCGACTAAAGAATTTTGCCCAAATTGTGGCTCTATTTTAGTAGAAAAAAATAAGGGCACTCAATGTTCTAACAAAGAATGCCATTTTAAGAAACTATAATCTCTGTTGGAGCAAAAACATAATCTTCAAGGAATTTTTTATCCTCTGGCCAAAGCTTGTTCTGACCAATCCTTAGCCCTTCTATATTTTCTCTAGTCAGCATGGTTAAGCAAAGTTTTTTGTTTTCTGGAATCTTGTCGATCTGTTCTTGAGTAATTTCTCCCAAGAAATAGTTAATCTCTTTCTTGTAATTTGTTCCGGAAATGGTAACCAATATTGAATTCGCCTTGCACAAAAGATCTTTAGGATATTCTCTTGCCCATCTTTCACCGAAGTTATCAAAAATTATGCTTGGAATGATGGCTGTGGTCTTACCAAACGCCTCGATCTTGCTCTCCAATGGCGAATACTGACGTATGCTCCCAACACTCTTGTTCTTTAAAAGAACTTTTAAAGGAACATTTGGAATAGTTAGTTTGAGAACGAAAAACAATCTCACTATTCTCCAAACTTCAGTTTTGATCAAAAAATCACTCTCCTTACTTGTCACATTACTAAATTTTAAAAAAAAAATCAATTTAATAAATTGACTGCTTGATAAAAAACTGGTAATTTTTAGAATATTAGCCGAAGTGGTGGAACTGGTATACACGTAGGTCTCAAAAACCTATGAGAGCAATCTCATGTGGGTTCAACTCCCACCTTCGGCACATTTTTAAAAAATCTTTAATAATTCTTTTCCAGAAACAGCGCCCTCTCTTAAAATTACAGGAGGGTTTTTAGATAAATCAATTACAGTTGATGGTTTTGATGATTCTAATGTCCCAGAATCAACGACAAGATCTGGCTGAAATTTCTCATTTTTGAACTGATCAATAATATCATTAATATCTGTAGAGGAAGATTCTCCAGCCAAATTGGCTGAAGTCCCACTTAAGGGCTTATTAATTTCATTAAGTAGAGCGTTAAGAGGAGCATGATTGGGAACCCTTAGTCCAATTGTTTTATTCTTTCCCAAAACTTCTTGAGGAAAATCAATCTTAGCTTCTAAGACTACTGTTGTTTTGCCAGGCCAAACCTTTTCTAAAAATCTTTCTTGTTTTTCATTAATAATGGCTATTTGTTTAGCCGTCTCAATGTCTTTTACAAAAACAGGGATTGGTTTTTTTAGATCTCTTTTTTTAATCTGAAAAAGTTTTTGAATTGCTTTTTGGTTGATAGCATCACAAATTAATCCATAAATCGTGTCAGTTGGGAAAACAATGACTCCCCCATTTTTAATGACAGTAATAGCTTCTTCTAAATTAGTCGTTTTTTTCATTTAAATTCTTCTTAACTTCTTGAAACTCAGAATAAAATAAAGTATTATCTTCAACGTTTTTTCTCACCAAAGATGAAGGGCCGATAATAGAATCTTTGCCAATAAATACTCCTGGCATTAAAGAAGTATTAATTCCAACTTTAGCATTCTCCCCCATTACTACACCAAAAGAAGCTAAGCCTGTATCTATTTTAGCTCCCTTCACAACAGATTTAATATTTCCCCTATCTATTCTGACATTAGCAGTAATGGTTCCTGCGCCAACATAACATTGCTTTCCCAAAATAGAATCACCAAAATATCCTGAGTGCATGGTGGAACCCTGGCTAAAAATAGATCTGGTTATTTCAGCCAATGCGCCTGCTATATTATCCCCATCTAGAGAAACATAATCACGCAATAAAGTATTGTTCCCAACAACAGTATTGTCTCCAATATAACAAGGACCCTTAATAACAACATTTTCAAAAATCTTCACATTCTCTCCAATAAACACCTTGCCCTCAATCTTGGCTGTCTTGTCAATTTTGGCAGAATTAGATATTTTAAATTCTAAAAATTTATCCATTAAATACTTATTAAAACTAAATAAATCCCAAGGAAATTTTAAAGCTATGGTTTCTTTTTCTGTAAGAGCCACTCTCACATCTTTTTCTTTAGCATAAAGTAAAATTGCATGCTCTAAAGAATGAGGGTGAACT
>JBDRFX010000029.1:0-2838 GCA_043818355.1 Patescibacteria group bacterium | reverse complement strand
GCGCACAATAGATTTTTCTTCTTTGAGATATTTGTCTAACAGTAATAATACTTTTGGATTATAGCTAAAAACAACTGTTTTCAAGAAAACATTTTTACTGTTTTGAATTGGATATCCAAGCGTTTTGGTTTGTTCTGGAAGATTCTTTTCTATAACCCCTTTTTGACTTTGTATGAAAGAATTAATCTTCTCTGAAAGAGTTGAGATTTCTTTCTTGGTCATTTCGGGTTTAAGCAAGTATGTTAATTCGTAATTATTCATATAAATTATATAATTATTAACTATGCTATAATAATTTTAGGTTAAAGTCAACCCAAAATTTTAATGAAATACATCAGACATTAATAATTTTAGGTTAAAGTCAAACCTTAGAATACCATGGAAGATGAGTTTTTAAAACAAGTCAAAGAAGTTGCTTTGGAGGCAGCAAAAGAAGCTGGTGTTTTGTTAATGAAAGGTTTTGACAGAGTAAAAGTAGTGGAATTTAAGGATAGGCAAGATATTTGTACTAATTTGGATCTAGAGTCAGAGAAAATCATTATTGATAAAATTAAGGATAATTTTCCAGATCATAATATTTCTTCTGAAGAAGCCGGAGAAGATAATAATAATTCAGATTTTAATTGGGTTATTGATCCAATTGACGGAACAAAGCATTATTTAAGAGGATTGCCTCTTTTTTGCATATCAATAGCTTTGGTTAAAGAAAAGGAGATTATATTTGGTCTGGTTTTTAATCCAGCTACCAATGAAATGTTTTATGCGACAAAAGGTCAAGGTGCTTTTTTGAACGATAAAAAGATATATGTTTCTGACAAAGAAGAGTTAGCGGATTCTTTTGTGTTCGCCGAATTACCGACCTATAAATTGTTAGATGAAGAATTAAAAGAAAATATTGACAAATTGGAAAAATTATTCAAAAAATCTTATAGAGTAAGGGCTTTTGGTTCTGGGGCTCTTAGTTTATGTTATTTAGCCATGGGAGCAGCCGAAGCATACATTGTTTTTGGTAACAGAACGAAGCTTTGTGATTTAGCCGCTGGAATCGTGATTGTTCAAGAGGCTGGAGGAAAGATTATCAATCTTGGAGAAGGAGATTTAATTAATCAAAATAGCTCGGCCACTAAAGAGATTAATATTGTGGCTTCGAATAATAAGGTTCACGAAGATATACTAAATTTATTAAAAAATTAAAATATTATGGAAATTTTTCGTACATATGACATTAGAGGGGAGTATCCAGAAGATATTAACGACGAGATTGTTTATAAAATTGCTAGAATATTAGTGAGGACCTTTGATGCTAAAAAAGCAGTTATAGGAAGGGATATTAGTTTAGCTTCACCGAAAATTCATGACGCATTAATCAAGGGAATATTAGATCAGGGAGCCGACGTAACAGATATTGGTTTGGCCGGAACAGACGTTGTTTATTTCGCTGCTGGAAAGAACAAATTTGATATGGGACTAGAGGTAACAGCCTCTCATTCGGCTGGACATTTGAGTGGTATTAAAATTGTGGGTCCCTCTGCCAATCCATTCGGAAAAGGATTTGGTATGGAAAAATTGAAGGAAGATTTCTTAAATTATAAAGAAGTTTCTTCAGAAAAAAAAGGAGTTTTAGAGCAAAAAAATGTTATAGAGGAATTTATTTCTGAAGCATTCAATTTTGTAGATGCCGACAAGATTAAACCACTAAAGATAGTAGTTGACTCTTCTAACGCAATAGGCAGCATTGAGATTGATGAGCTAGAAAAGCGCTTACCTCAAATAGAATTCGTTAAATTAAATTGGGAGCTAGACGGTAATTATCCAGGACATCAACCAAATCCATTCTTAGAAGAAAATAGGGCTCAATTATCGGCAAAAATAAAAGAAGTGGAAGCTAATTTTGGCATTGCGCTTGATGGAGACGCCGATAGGATTTTCTTTGTTGATGAAAACGGAGATTATATTTTCGGAGTCTATATAAACGCTTTAATTGCTGAGAAGATGTGTAGGAAAGAACCAGGTAGAGTAGTTCTATATGATGTTAGAGCACAAAGATACATTAGAAAGAAGATAAGTGAGTCTGGTGGGATTCCTAAAAGAGAATTAGTTGGACATGCTTTCTTTAAACATAGGATGAAAGAGGAAAATGCATTATTTGGAGCAGAAAGTTCCGGACATATTTATTATAATTTTGGAGAATTTATGGTTGAGAATAGTATAATTGCTCTGATGCAAATTATGGAAATTATTTCAGAAGAGGAACAGAGTCTAAGCGAGCTGACAACGGATGCTCAAGTTAATTATCCAACAATAGGAGAATATAATTTTTTCTTACCTGGTTTTGGTGTTGCGGACGATATTACCAAAGAAGCGCTTATAGTTTTAGATAGATTTTTAAACAAAGTGAGAGAAAAATATTCTGATGGTGAAATATCAGATTTTGATACGTTGACTGTCACCTATCCAGATTGGAATTTTAACCTTAGACCATCTAACAATGATCCAGTATTAAGATTTACAGCTGAAGCAAATAGTAGTGAATTATTGATAGAGAAAAAAGAAGAAATGTTAGCATTCTTAAAGAGCGAAGGATTCAAGTATGTTAACGATTCGGGGGTAAGGTTGCCACACAGATCCAAGCAAAATTAAGGTTTTAATTTATTTCAAACAAAAAACACGACAATTTTCTTATATCGTGTTTTTTGTTTTAAGTTTATACTAATCCCATATTCTTTCTAACTTCTTCCATTGTGGAACTGGCTATTACACGAGCTCTGTCGGCTCCTCTTTTTAAGGTTTCTGTAACATATACATCTCTTGAAGATAGCTCTTTATATTTTCTTCTAA
>JBDRFX010000028.1:0-3782 GCA_043818355.1 Patescibacteria group bacterium | reverse complement strand
TGTAATGAAAACTGGTGGAAAACAATATCTTGTTGAGCCAGGTAATAAAATAAAAATTGAAAAAATTGAAGGCGAAGAAGGAAAAGAAATTACATTTTCTGAGGTTTTGCTTTTAATTGATAAAGATAAGGTTGAAATAGGAGAGCCCCTGGTTAAAGGTGCCAAAGTCTTGGCTAAGGTTTTAAAACAAGATCGAAGTGAAAAGAAAATGGTCTTTAGATACAAATCTAAAACCAGAAGAGAAAGAAAAACCTCTCATCGTCAACCTTTCACTCAAATAGAAATACTTAAAATAGAAAGCTAAATTCTTTAAAAAAGAAAAACCTGAATTGACAGGTTTTTTGTTTTGAATTAAATTATAAACAGAATGACTATAAAGCACAGACAGAAAGAAAATCTTTCTGTTATAGTTTGGCTAATGATCGTAAGTGCTTCTGTTCTTTTCATAACATACACAATGAGATTTTATAAAATCTTTATCTTTATTTTCATCTTTTCTTTTTTCCTTGTAGCTTTGCTACTAGAGTTCTCGAAAAAGATATTGCCGTATGGCAATCATCTTCTTTGGGAGTTTGAAGAAGAATATAACACTGAAGAAAATGATGAAGAAAATAAATAGCACTTGACACGCTATCTTTTTTTTGTTATAATATCTTTATTAAAAATAAAGTTCTTTAAAAAACTAAGAAAGAAGACAAGTAAATTGTTTATCAAAACATTGGTGAATAATTTACTTGTCTTGGGGGCAATAAAAGAATGATTTCACTAGAAGATATAAATCTTGGAACAATGGGTAGAGAAATTCACGTCGATTGCGGAAACGGGGATTTATTTAAAATAGTCCCGCCAGCAAAAGACATCCTAGAAAACAATAGGCATCTTATCTATAAAGGAAAGCCCGTTGTAAACACCACTATTGCAATAATAATCTGCGAAGATTCAGAAAAACTTAAAAATTTCTTTGTAGAAAATTTAGACGCAATAAAAAAAACCCGACTTTCTTAACTTTTTTTTAGTCAATAATGCAAAATTGTTGATTGGAAAAAAGGAATATTAAAAAACAGCCTGTTCAGGGCTGTTTTTGTTTAAATTAAGCTTAAAGGAGCTAAGCTCCTTTTTTTACCAACGAGACCCGGCCTCGTTGACGATTTAATCTAGGGGAACTTAATTCCTCTAGATAGAGGCCCTGCCTCTATCTGACTTTATACTCTTTTCTGAATTGCATCTTTTAGAGTTTGTTCGTCAGCATATTCTAATTCTGCTCCAGCTGGTAAACCCCTTCCTAGTCTGGTAATCTTTTTATTAAAAGGCTTCAAAATTCTTTCTAAATATAAGGCTGTTGATTCACCTTTTACTGTAGGATTAATAGCAATAATAATCTCGTTGACAACAGAATCCTTCTTAATTCTTTCAATCAATTGATTAGATTTAAGTCCTTCTTCTTTAATCATTCCTCCTAGGATAAAATACAATCCTTTGTATTCTTTAATTCTTTCTAAGTGTTCTAAGTCTGTTTCTTTTTCTACAATACATAATAAACTTCTATCTCTGCTTTGATTGCTACAAATTTCACAAAGTTCACCATCACCCTCAAAGCAATCAAAACACATAGAGCATTGTTTAATCTTTTTAATTTTTTGAATTGTATCAATCAGTTCTTGAACAGTTTCATCTTTTTCTTCTAAAAGATAAAAAACAAATCGGGCAGCAGTTCTGGGCCCGACTGTTGGAAATTTTGAAAGTAGGTCAATAAGTTTTTTAATGGAAGGAGTATACATTAGTTTTCTGAAAATCCTTTTGCTAAATTACGAAAAGAAACTCTGGTATCATCAAAATATAATTCAACACTACCAACTGGTCCATTCCTGTGCTTAGCAACAATAATCTCAGCAATGTTCTTTTTATCTGTTTCTGGCCTATATCTGTCTTCTCTATAAATAAACATAACCACATCAGCATCTTGCTCTAAGCTTCCTGATTCACGTAAATCAGCCAGTCTTGGTATCTGAGGACTTCTTTGTTCAACGGCCCTAGATAGCTGAGATAAAGCCAAAACTGGAATATCCAATTCTCTGGCTAATATCTTTAGGGACCTTGAAATTTCTGTTACTTGTCTAACAGCTGTATCCATGGCATTTCTGGGTTGCATTAACTGCAAATAATCTACAATTAATAATCCTAATCCTTTATGAGACTGAAGTCTTCTGGCCATAGATCTCATTTGTAAGATATTCATTGAGGCAGTGTCATCAATATAGATTGGAGCAGAGGACAAGGTGCCCAAAGCTTGCTTAATGCGGGTAAAATCATCATCTTCTCCCTCATGAGATAGCCTTCCTGTTCTTAATTTCCATAAATCAATACCAGCTTCTGCAGCAATCAATCTGTCTATAACTTGGTCTCTAGACATTTCTAAAGAAAAAATACCAACTGGCACATTATGGTTACAAGCAACATTAGACGCAATGTTCATAGCTAAAGCACTTTTGCCCATAGATGGACGAGCTGCTAAAAGAATTAGGTCTGATTTTTGTAACCCTCCCAACATATGATCAAGTTGGGTAAATCCAGTTGCAAAACCTCTAATTCCATCTTCTCTTTTAGATAGGTTATCAATTCTTTCAAAAGCTTCCTCTAAAGAGTCTTTAATTACCACGAAATTCTGAGTAAGATTTCTTTGAGCAATGCTGAAAATTCTGTTTTCAGCCTTATCCAAAATTACCTCAATATCTTCGGATTCATCATGCCCTAATAATTCAATATCATAAGAAGCATCAATTAAGTCTCTTAAGATTCTTTTTCTTTGAACAATTTTAGCATAGTTAAGAACGTGTCTGGCTGTAGGAACAGAATTAACCAATTCAGTTAAATAACTGTTTCCACCTATTTCTTCAAGCTTTTGCTTGTCTGATAATCTGTTAGCCAAAGACAGTAAATCAATTGGCTCTCCTTTTTCAAATAAATCCAAGCAGGCCTCATAGACTGTTTGATTTGTATTCTTATAAAAATCTACGGGTAAAACCAAATCAGCTACTTTGAAGATAGCTCCCTTGTCTATCATTAAGCATCCTAAAAGACTTTTCTCTGCATCAATGTTTTGTGGAGGTATTTTGTTTGTTTTGTCTTTTGACATATAGTTCAGATTATCATAGCTTTGAGAAATTTGGCAAGGTTTTAGTTGTTTGGTAAGATAGTAATAATTAAAAATACTTAATATGAAAGTTGGATTTGTCTCGTTTCATTCTTTTTTTATGGAAGGTGGAGTGAAAACTCATATTTTAAGTCTAGAAAAAGAATATACTAAAAAAGGAATAGATTGTAGAATTATAGCTCCTAGAAGAAACTCAAAAGAGCAATACAAGGAAAATATAACTTTACTAGGTACGTCTTTTCCCATTACTTTTTTAGGCACACAGGCTGACTTATGTGTTAGTTTCGATCCTTTTTCAATTTCAAATTATTTGGAAAAAGAAAAATTTGATGTTCTGCATTTTCATAACATGGGTATCCCTATTACTTGGCAATTTCTTAAAAAATCTAAGGCTTTAAATATATTAACTTTTCATGCGAGCTTGGACGGAAGCGCTCTCATTAAAAACTTTCCTCAAATAATTACTCCATATAAAAAAGTAGCTCGCGGATTTGATGGTATTATTGGTGTTTCTTCTGTAGCCATGAAACATTTTGCTGATTCTCCTAAACCTCATGAGATTATTCCTAATGGAATTGATTTAAATCGTTTTAATCCAAGCAAACCAAAGGTAGATAAATTTTTAGATGGA
>JBDRFX010000027.1:0-2964 GCA_043818355.1 Patescibacteria group bacterium | reverse complement strand
AAATCCAGCCCCTTTATTTTGCACATCTAAAACATCAACTGCAAGCCCTCCAAACTGTCCAAGCACAGCAGATTTCAAACCAGCACCCAAAGAAATCAAACTAACAACCGCAGCAATCCCAATAAAAATTCCAAGAATTGTCAACCAACTTCTCAAACCTTTTGTTTTAATATTCCCAAAACTTAAAGAAAAATAATCTTTAATCATGAAGAATTACTCCCTACCTGTAATCTGGTCGTACTTATTCTTAATCCTATCAAAAGTAAATTCTTCTTCAGGGAATTTTATTCCTTCTTCACTTGCTTTCTTAATAAAGGTTTTATAAGAAGATAATGGTGTTTCAAACATTTCCATTCCTAATCTGTAGGCATTAGAGTCATCTTTTGTGGTTTCTAAAAAACTCAATGCATTTTCCATCAGATTATTTGAGCTTATAATTAAAGACCTTAATTTAAGCGCATCTTTTAGTATCATACTCATTTCCTCTTCCTCCGTTTCTTAATCTTTCTCCAAACAAACCAAACAATCAAAACTCCTCCAACTGCAAAATAAATTGTGTAATTTGGTTTTGTAATCAAACCAAGTTCAAGTGCTTTTTCAGTAGTGTAAACATTCACTGGCAAATTAATTGTTTCTGTCTTCGCATTATTATCAAAATCATTGTAAGTAACAATTGCAGTTAACATTGGGCTCGTTGTTTTAAACACAACATCAAAACTCGCAGTGTCTGAATCATCAGAATCAATTGTTCCAACATAAACATCTCTACTTGAAATCAACTCATAACCTTGAGGAGAAACTTTAACAGAAACAAACTTAACCGCGCCCAAACCCTTGTTCACAATCTTAAGGGAAATTCTCCCTTGCTTCCCAACAATATTATCTTTTGTCTCAACAGAGAAATCAATGTTCGTCTTAGCACTAACTCTCAAACCAAAGCTACCTGTTTTCTCTTCTTGCTCGGCGCTTGAGTTTTCAGCATTAGTATACTTAACAACGTAAGGAATATTATAATCTCCAGGAACAATATCTGTTGAAGCCAAAATCGTAAACGTCACAGAATCATCGTCCTCTGAATCTAAATCATCTAAATTCTTTTCAGAACTTCCAACACTTGTAAAAGGAACATTATCTAAAACCAAAGCAATAGAAACATCTTCTATATCAAAATTAAAAGTATTATCTACATCAACTTTTACACTACCTGATTCTCCAGGATAAATTGTAACATAGTCAGCGTCAACAACCAAAGCAGATGCCAAGTTCAAAGTTAAAACTAAAAAAGTTAATGCAAAGATTGTTGTTAATATTTTTTGTTTATTCATTTTATATATTCTAAACCTTTTCCCAGATTTTTCCTTTCTTCATCTGTATTAATAGTGATTCTATACCCTCCTTCCATAGGCATTATTTCTTTTATCCTTCTATTAGTGTCCGAAATTGTTATATCCTTTTTTCCATCTCTTTCTATGTCTATCTCGGTTCTATTCTGGGAATAAAAATATGTTGATTGAGGAATTTTTTTTAAATTTTTATCTATATTAGGATTAAGAATATAAGCAAGTATTGTAGTTACGCTAAAACCTATTACCATTCCTCCAAATATATTTCTAACAAAATTTTTAGTTGTTTTTTCCATTACAATTCCCCTCATTTATCTTTTATAAACTTTTCCATCGTTACTACAGCAGAATGAACACATTAATAGATTTGCTTCTTAGCCCATCTATCATCAATCTTCTTTTCTGTATATTCAATCTTCCCATCTCTTATAGAATAAATTGTTTTTGCATATTCCTTTGCTAAATCTGGATCGTGCGTAACCATAATAATTGTCCGACCTTTTTTATTCAGGTCTGTCAAAAAACTCATCATCTTGTCTCCTGTCTTAGTATCTAAATTTCCAGTTGGCTCATCCGCCAAAATAACATCTGGTTTATTTGCAAGAGCACGCGCAATCGCAACCCTTTGCTGTTGCCCTCCAGAAAGCTGATTAGGATAATGTTCCATCCTATCTCCCAAATCAACTGCAGTCAAGAGTTTCTCTGCTCTGTCTTCTCTCTCTGATTCTTCTTCTTGCTGAAATATCATCGGCAACATAACATTTTCCTTTGCTGTCAAATTAGGAATCAAATTAAATTGCTGAAAAATAAAACCAATCTTCTTCCCTCTAATCTGCGCCAACTCAGATTCTTCCAACCCTGCAATGTTCTCCCCATCAAGGTAAATTTCTCCTCTAGTCGGCAAATCAAGACTTCCTGTTAAATTCATGCCGGTAGATTTACCGCTTCCACTCGGGCCCATAATTGCAACAAAATCGCCCTTTTCAATAGAGATATTGATTCCATCCAAAGCTTTGACTATACTTTCTCCCATCTCATAATATTTCGCTGCATCTTTCAATTCAATTATATTTACCATGCCCAAGTATCCTCTAAATCCTATTTAAATTTACCGATAGCAAGTTTTTTAAACTAATTTCAAGGAATATTAATATGATAATTCCAGTACGTTGTTTTAGTTGTGGGAAACCAATAGGCCAATCTTGGGAACAGTTTAAACAGCGAGTAAAGGACGGAGAAAACCCTGGAAAGGTAATGGACGAGCTAGGTTTAGAACGCCCTTGCTGCAGAGCAGTTTTCATCGGTCAAGAAGATTTAGTAGAATTAATTAGTAAATTTAAAAAATCATAATTTCCACTTACTAACATATTTACAACCAGAACAAGTAATAATTTTATGATTATTTTTTATTCTAACTTTTTCTTTACCCGAATAAGCAACTAAACATTTTTTACAAAATAATTTTCTCTTTTCTTTCAAAGGAACCTTATATTTCATGGCAAGCCGTTTTATTTTTTTAATTTCTTTAGGAGTTTTATTTTTTATATTCGAAAAGAATTTTTCAATCTTATTTCTCACTTCTGTTTTCGAAATCTTAGATTTCATGAATTTCTCAAGAAAG
>JBDRFX010000026.1:0-32904 GCA_043818355.1 Patescibacteria group bacterium | reverse complement strand
TTTACAATGAATTGAGCCATTTTTTGGAACATTGGAATAGCTGAAAATTCAGACGTTCTTGTTTTAGATTGATCTAATTTTACTAATATTACGACTTTAGGGTTATATGCAGGCAAATAACCAACAAAGCTTTGCCAGGTTTTATCAGAATAACCCTTTCCTGGTTCACCTAAAATAGAATAGGGAATTAAAGCTGTTCCTGTTTTTCCTGCCACATAATATCCAGGTACTTGGGCTTTTTTAGCAATACCATTGGTAGTAACACTAACCAACATAGTTGTTATTTGTCTAGAAGTTTGAGGAGAAATAATGGGTTTTTCGGCAACCTCAGGTTTTGTTTCTGAAATAACTTTATCTTTATCTAAGATTTTTTCTACAATATATGGTTTAACTAGCTTTCCTCCATTGGCTAAAGCACAATAAGCTTTAATTAACTGAATGGGAGTTATTTCAATTCCTTGTCCAAAAGAAGCTGTAGCAAAATTGATTTCATATCCTTTTTTAAATTCTTTATTTTCAGATAAAGACTCATTTAAATCAATGCCAGTTTTTTCAAAGAAACCGAATTTTTCAATATAATCTAAAAAAATATTATGCCCTATTTTTCCTTCTGTAAAAATCATACCAGTGTTAATAGATTGTTCCAGTACAGTCGTCATGCTGACCTCTCCATAGACCCTATTGTCATAATTGTTAATAGTCCATCCTCCAATCTTAACAAATCCCTTGTCTGTATATGTGGTTTCGGGAGTGACTTTTTCTTCGTTAAGTGCAATAGCCATGGTAATGGGTTTAAACACAGAACCTGGTTCATAGGTTTTTTGAGTAGCTTCATTTTGGAAAACACCCAATCCTTGACCCGCCGTTTCTCTATAATCATTAGGATTAAAATTAGGATAATTGGCCATAGCTAATATTTTTCCTGTATCAGGCTCTATCACAATAATTGTTCCAGACTTCATGTCTATATTTTCATTCTCTTTAGCTTCCCTAAGTAATTTTTCAGCTTGAAACTGAATTTCATAATCTATAGTTAAAGAAAGGCTTTGGCCATCTTTTTCATTTGGCATTAATGTTTGATCATAATATTCTTCTAATCCATATTGCCCACTTTTTTCTCCTCCCCAAAAACCAGAAACCTGAGAGCCCATAGTTTCTTGAGGATAATATCTTCCTCTTTCTGAGTCAAAATAAATACCAGGCAAATTAGCTTCTTGTATTAACTTAACTTCTTCGTCAGATAAACTACTTTTAAGAGCAACGTATGGTTTATCTCTTTTAATTCTATCTAAGATTAGGTCTTGAGGTAATTGTAAAATATTGCTCAATTTTTGAGCTACCAATTCATGATTTTGAACGTTTTTGGGTAGAGCCCAAACTATTGGCCAATTTTTATTGATAGCTAAAGGTTCATGATTTTTAAAAAATATCTCTCCTCTTTCTGTTTTAACAGTAGAACCCAAGGAATGCATTCCTTGGGCTAGAGCTTTATAAAAGTCACCCTTAATGATTTGAATATAAATTAAGCGACCGGTTAGGGCCGCGAAAAATAGTAGAACGAAAGTTAGAAGTAATATAAATTTGGGAGACTTCATTGGTTTTTAGCCACTGATGTTTCTAATATTCTAATATATTTTATTTTAATAGGTTTTGTAAAGTTTTCCTCTTTCAAATAAGCTTCAATATTATTAAGAGAGCTTGATTGGGCTAAGCTAATCTCTAAGTTTTCTTTATTATCTGATAATCCATTCAATTGATTTTTATAGTGCTGAATCAAGAAGACCTCTTGAGCAAAGGCATTGACTTGAAGAATCAAGGAAGTGAAAATGCCTAAAAACATTATAAATATAAGCCCGCGCGTTTTTGTTGTAGAATATGTCATATTTTTTGAATTGCTCTTAATTTGGCACTACGAGATCTTGGATTTTGTTTAATTTCTTCTTCTGTGGCAATGATTGGTTTTTTAGTAAGGATTGTTATTAAGCCTTCATTTTTTCTGTTTCTAAAAAAGTGTTTTGCTATTCTATCTTCCAATGAATGAAACGAAATGATTACCATTCTTCCTCCTGGTTCTAATGCTTCTAGAGCCTGTGGGAGTGCTTTTGCTATAGCATTCAGTTCGTCGTTAACAGTTATTCTTAAAGCTTGAAATGTTCTGGTGGCTGGGTGTATTTTGGTTTTCTGAGACCAGATGGGTAAACTTCTTTTAATAACTTCTACCAATTCCTGGGTGGTTATTATCCTTTCTTTTTTTCTTTCTTCTACAATATTCTTAGCAATTCTTCTGGCAAATCTTTCTTCTCCATATTCTTTTAAAATGTATTCTAGATCTTCTTGGCTGTAACTATTGATAATCTCAGCAGCCATTAACCTTCCCTCTTCTTTTTTATATCTCATGTCAAGCACTTCGTCGTTTTGGAAAGTGAATCCCCTGCCCGACGTATCAAGGTGATCGCTAGATACTCCTAGATCAAATAATATTCCTGAGACTCCATTGAAAGATTTTTTCTGAATAATATCCTTTAGATTAATAAAGCTATCGTTAACTAAAATTAATCTTTTATTCAACTTTCCTTCTTTCAGATAGTTTATGGCGTCTTCGTCTAAATCTATTCCCAATACTTTTCCATTGGGTCCCGTTTTGTCTAGAATACTTTGTGTGTGTCCCCCAGCTCCTATAGTACAATCAATAAAGTTTTCATTAGTCTGAGGGTTCAAATATTCTAAAACTTGATTTTTAAGTACGCTTTTATGAATCATTTAAATTCCAAGTTCTTTTAACTGAGATGCTAAGTCACCAACCTGTTTTTCAATTCTTCCTTTGTATGAAGTCCATTTGGCGTCATCCCAAATTTCTAATCTATTGAAGATTCCGCAAACAACAACGTTTTTATTCAGAGAGCTATATTCTTTTAAGTATTCTGGTATTAAGATTCTTCCTAGCTTGTCTAGTTCAACCTCCATGGCTCCTGCCAACATAATCCTGGCAAATCCCCTAGCCTCTACTTGACTTGAAGGGAGCTTGCCAAGCTTATCTGACATAATCTTCCATTCTTTATGAGGATAAACAATTAAACAATTATCCAAGCCACGAGTAATGATTACGCTCTTACCCAATTCCCTCCTGAATTTTACAGGAAGTGATAGTCTTTTTTTTGTATCAATTGTATGTCTGTATTCTCCTATAAACATATTAGTTATCCACAGTTTTGATTAGTTTTCCCACACTTTTCCACATCCCTCCACTACACATTCTTTATATCCCACTTTATGGGGTTGAGTCAACCCCCAAAAACCACTTTTGAAAATCAAGTTCAAAATCAAGAGTTTTCCACAGGAAATTAACAATTGTAAAATTCAAAAACCTCTTAAAAGAGGCTTTTTAAAATTTAATATTGAACTTTAGCGATTATTCAATCTTGAGACTAAAGTCTGGCAACATCATGATGCGATTACCTGCTTTAAGTTCGTTACTTAAAAGAGCGCTAGCTAATACATTTTCTATTCTGTCTTGTATAACTCTTCTCATTTCTCTAGCCCCAAAAACAGGGTTATATCCTAACTCTACTACTCTCTCTTTTAGGTCTTGAGTTATAATAAAATCAATATCTTTTTCTTCCAGGTTTTTCTTTAATTTTTTTAACATTAATTCGGATATAGCCAAAAGATGTTTTTTGCTTAATGGTTGAAAAACAACAACGTCATCAAACCTATTAATAAACTCTGGTCTAAATATGGCTTTCTCAAAAACATAATCTAAGAGTTTTTGCTTTACTCCACCCCAGTCTTCTTTATTTTTCAGGGCATTTAGAATTATTTCATAACCAGCGTTTGATGTTGCAATAATAATAGAGTCTTTAAAATATACCTTTCTTCCCTCACCATCAGTCAAGAATCCCTCATCAAGTATTTGTAAAAATAAATTTAAAATATTAGGATGTCCCTTTTCTATTTCGTCCAATAATATTAAAGAGAATGGATTCTCTCTTACTTGAGTAGTCAAAAAGCCTTCTTGTTCTCGGCTACCAATTAATCTATCAATGTCTTTGGTGTTTTGAAATTCTGACATATCTAGTCTAATCATCTTATCTTCAGAGCCAAAATATATTTGAGCAAGAGCTTTGGCTGTTTCAGTTTTTCCCACTCCCGTTGGACCTAAGAATAAAAATCCACCTAAAGGTCCTTTCTTGATTGTAATTTCAGATCTAGATCTTCTAAGGGCAGCAGAGATTTCTTTAACTGCTTCCTCTTGGTTAATGATCCTCTGGTGGATCAATTCTTCAAGATGAATAAGAATTTCTTTTTCTTTATTTTGTACTTCACCTATTGGTATTTGTGTTTTTTCAGAAAAAACTTGAGCAACATGTTTAGCTAACAATATTTTTTCACGTTTATCTACTATGTATATTACAGATTCGCTTAAAAGATCCAATGCTTTTTCAGGGAAAGAAAGATTTGGCAAATAACGCTTGGTATATTCTATGATATTTCTTAAAGAAGGATAACTAACGAATATATTATATTTTGCTTCCCAAAGAATAGAGGCATTTTCCAATATTTTCAATGTTTGTTCTTCAGATATCTCAGAGACTTCTACTTTGTCAAAAAACTGAGCAATAGCACTTTGTTCTATATTTTTATGAAAGCCAGAGAAATTAGTTATAGCAATAAGTTGAAATCTTGGATTTTTTAAATAATTAGACAATATTCCAGAAATATCAATTGATCCCGCTCTGTCTTCGGTTTCAATGAAATTATGAAATTGATCAATAATCAATATAATGTTTCCAGCTTCAACAACTTCAGTAAAGATTTTATCTAAAACAAATTCTATTTTCTCCTTGTTTTCCATTTGAGTTAAAAGAGAAGTCAGATTCAATTCTTTGAATTTTTTATGATTAATTTCTGGCATACTCCTTCCTTCTAAGCTTTTTACTATAATGGCTTCTATAATAGATTTTCTGCCAGTACCTGGTTCTCCAGTCAGAAGAACATTATTAGATTCTGGATTAGCCAATACTCTTTCTACATGGTTTATCTCTTCAGCGTGCCCTACAATTCTTGGCAAACCCTGTTGTTTAATTCTCTCTGTTAAGTTGGTTGAAAAAAGATCTAAAGTATTGGTGAAACCAGAGGTCCATTCTTTAGCCATTCCCTCATTCTGAACTAAATTTTTATATTCCCACCATTGATTCATTTCTTTTATTCTCAATTCCAGTCTTTCTTTCCAGAAGATAAGCCCTTCAATATCTTTTAGTTTTAGTTGAGACTGAATAAGAATATTTTTAAAAATTAAATTATGATGAGCCAATCCAATTAAAAAATCTCCTAAATTCACCTTTTCGTTTCCTCTTTTTTCAGCAATCTCAATAGATTTTAAAAGAACTTGTTCAAAATCTTTAGAAAAATTAATTAAATTAATTGTCTGTTCTTTTTTTTGCACCTCAAAATTTCTTTCAAGTAATTTTATAATATCTTTTCTATTCAAGAGTACTCTGTTGAAGACAAAATTAAACTCAGGATGATTTTTTAATAAACAATAAAAAATAACGGTGGAATCAATGCTATAAAATTTTTTCTTTTTGGCCAAGTTTGTTGCTTCTAAAATTACTTTGGCTACTTCAAAATTCAAAACATCAGCTAAATTATGTTTTTGGGGATTGTTTAATATTTCTTTAATATTCGCAGTTATTTTTGGTTTTTTTAATTTCCAATTAAAAAATGATTCAAAATAACTGGTCGTCATATAAAGGCTAAAAAAGATCATAGAGAGACCAAGTAATTTTTTACTTAAGATGGCTTCGTGTATATTGAATAAAAGCCCATAAAGGAAAATTACAAAGCAAATTAAAAATACCAAAATTAGTATTTTTTTAATTTTTTTCATCAAGCCAAAAAAGAATAATTTTTCTAAAAGTAACGGTTGGTAAATAACAGATTTTTTTAAATTAAAGTTAAGCATATAATTTTAAAACCATAATATAAGAGATAAATTAAAAGTATTGGCAACAGAAGCCAACCAAAAAATATTATCAATATAATCATTAAAGATAGAGCAATAGATAAAAGTCCCCAGATAATCAGGGCGAATCTGAGAATCGCTCCAATGATTTTAGATATAAAGTTATCAATCCAAATGTTGACATATTCTGGTACTTCTAGACCCTTTTCGTAACTTTCCACATTTTTTTTCCATGGTTCAAAAAGAGTTTTAAATAATTCTATAATAGAAAAATAATCCGCACAAAAAAAGATAAAAGTTTTTGAGGATAACAAAATATTTCTTGGCATTTCTAAAAAATGCCAAGAAAACCACTGAGCAAGAATATTTTGTTTTAAAAACTTTTTAATCACTGTTAATTAGGTTTTTTAATTCAAGTAAAATGTCTGAAGGAATGGGTGCGCCATCTCTTTTGGGGCTTATGCCAGGATATCTCCAAGCAGAAATCATTTTAATTTTTTTGATTTCAGTTTTTTGTTTTACATTTTGATACATTAACCAAATTTCTGTAGGATTTTTTTTTGTTCCTGTTTTCTGCATAATAGCCAAAGTATCAGGAGCTATTCCCTCTTCTATCCTGTCTGGATTTCTTAAAACTCTCCTTAATCTTTGTTCTGACAGTCCATATTGTCTCATTTTTCCAGTTATGTGTTTTGTCCAGGACAATCCCCCTCTAGTACTTTTAACTTTTTCTAAAAACATTAATTAATCTGATAAGTAATATATACATTTGCTTCAATTTTGTTTTCTCCTGTTTCAATTTGTGGAGCAAGAACGCTTGTAGCAGAATCATAAGCTTTTTCTAGGCCAGAATAAATTTCTCTAGAATAAGCATAACTAGAAGATTCAGAAAAGCTAACAATCTTTACGAGTCTTACTCCAAGCTGTGAAGATAATTCTTCAGCTTTTATCTTGGCGTTCTTAATAGCCAACTCCCTGGCTTGAATTTTTAATTCATCTTCGTTATCAATGGTAAATTGAAGATTACCAACCTGATTAGATCCTGCATCTGTGGCTGTCTGAATAATTTCTCCTACCTTAGTTAAGTCTCTAATTTTAACTTGAAGGGATTGTGTCACTTTATATCCAGCCAACACTCTTTTCTCTGGTCTTGGCCATACTAAAGATGAAAAATCTGTTTCCCATTCATATTGAGGATCAATATTAAAATTAGTAGTTTTCAGATCTTTTTCTTCAACTCCTAAGTTTTTTATATTTTCAATAACAGTATTCATTTTTTCCGTATTAGCTGTTAAAGCTTCATCTACTGTTTTTCCCTCTGTAACTACAGAGAAAGAAGTTAGGGCTAAATCTGGCTTAGCATAAATCTCTCCTATTCCTGAAACAGAAATAGTGTTAGTGGACTGATCTAGTTTGGCTTGAGTATAGGTTAGCACCAAAGCTGTTAATGACAGTATAAACACAGCAATAATGGTTTTGAAAACAGCACTTGATTTTTTGTGTTCACAACAATTTTGCATATTTTTTTAATTTAATAATATTGCTATTAAAACTCCCAGGATAGAACCTGCAAAAACCTCTATACCTGTGTGCCCCAATAATTCCCTTAATCTTTCCATTTGAAAACCTTTTTTAGAATATAGGTCTTCAATTATTTTATTCAATATTTGAGCTTGTTTGCTGGCTTGTTGTCTAATTCCTCTAGCGTCAGATATGACAACTAGGGCCAATCCTGTAGCAATAGAGAATACTCCAGAGTCAAAGCCAAATTTCAAGCCAATTGATGTTGCTAAAGAAGTTACAAAAGAAGCATGAGAACTAGGAAAACCACCTGTGGCTAATATTAAAGAAACTAAATTAAACTTTTTTTCTTTAAATAATTGAATTGCTGATTTTATTACTTGAGCAAGCAACCAAGATACAGATGCTATTATAAGAGGCTTGTTCGTACCAATAAGCAGAATTTCATTCATGTTTTATCTCTATTAATAATGATTTTACTTATTTATCTTTTTAATGAATAAATCATTGATGAAATTCTTTAAGAATATATGTGTAAATTTCATCATAATTAATCTATTTTATATCTTTTTTGGTTTTTATTCCAATAAAATTCTAGCCTCTCTAGCTAAAGCTTCTAGTTTTTCGATAGGAACCCTTGTTCTTCTGGAAAACGCCTTAATATCAATCTTTAAAACATCTTCAGCTAACATTAACTTATTTTCGGAAAAGATATTAGCTAAATAGTTATTCAAAGAGGGTAAAACAGTAATAGGATATAGTTTTTCAGTGTCTATTAAATATTCTAATCCCCTTTTTCTAGGATAATTCCACCCCAATAGCTCTACTCCTACTCCTTTAGAATATTTAATAGTTTGTTCGGTCAACTTAGCATTAGTGACCAAATAGCTCTTAACTTCAAGATTCTTAAACTTTTTAAAGAAAGTGCCATTTTTAATATCAAGGAATCTGGCATAATTAGCCAAAGCCGTTTCGAGATGAATTTTAGCTCCTCCGTCTTTTCTATATTTACACTCCCCTATATACATTAAGTTATCCTTCTTGGCTAAAAAATCTATCTCGTAATTTCCAAATGCTCCTGGAATATATTGATTTAAATGAACGGTATAACCATTTCTTTCTAGAATATTCCCTATAAATTTTTCAAACATGAAGCCTGTTGGTCCAAGCCTTTTCATCCCTTGCTTGAGATTATACTTTAAAGCAGCTTGGGGTTCTTTTTTTTTGAGTTCTTTTTTAACGAGCCTAAAGATTTCCTTCGTAGTCATTCCAGGATATTTTTCTTTTTCAATCTTTAATGCAATCTCTTTGGCAAGGCTATTAGAAGCTCCAACTCTACGAGCTGAATTATAGACTTTTTGAAAAGAAAAGGGTTCTTGTTCTTTTCTGATATTAATAATATAGTCTTTTTTTGCCATATTTTTAAATTAACTTTGTTCTTATTACTTTCCTGGCACTGCAGATTTCAAAAAAATCACAATGATGACAAAGTCCACTAAAGTTAGGTTTAAAGTCCTTTTCTTTGTTAATTTTAGCTATTTGTTTGATTATATCATTTTTAATCCTTTCTGTTCCTGTTTTAGAAACATCCATGTCTACAATTTCTGCTTGGTTTAGATAGTAAAAACTAACTAATTTCACAGGTTTTTTAAAATTTAATTCAGCCAATAGCTTATAAAAGATTAATTGATCTTGATTAGCTTTCCCATTTTTATTGGTTTTGAAATCTATAATTCTCAATGTTCCATCAGCCAATTCATCAATTCTGTCAAACTTACCTGAAATAGAAAAGTATTCGTTGACAGGTTTAATCATTTCCTGATAGTCACAAAAAGAATTTTTAATGTCTTTGGTGGGCATATAAAACAAAGGAGGGTCAATATCTTCAAAATCAAAAAAATGTTTAAGCAAAAGCAAGCTTTCAACGTAGCTTCTTCTTTCATGATTTAGACTGGTAAATCCCCCACCTTCCATTAGTGGAGGCTCTTGATACATATCAATTTCAGAATACCAAGATTGTTTTAAACAATCTTTTAAACTATCAAAAGTTCTTTCTTTTTTTGGTAAATGATAAAAAAGGGTCAGTGCTCCATGAACAGCTTGCCCCTTAGTTTTGTAGTCTCTTGGTTTGAAAAATTCCTTTTTTCTTGGAGCTATTTCAGGATCTAAATAATTGAAATAATATTTTTTAGGACAACTATCAAATAAATTAAGCTTAGAAAAAGAGTAAATTTTAGAAAAGTCATAATTAGCCATTATCTTTCTATGTTTTCTGTCTTCATATTTTTAGTCATATATTTCAAATATCTTATTCCCTTGTTTAAAACCTCTAATTAATCTTATCTTAGATTCTGGAGTCTTAAGGTATTCAGCTAGCAATTTTTTAATGGCCTTATTGGCCAAACCTGCAACAGGTTTTTCTTTAACAAAAACATCAAAACTATCTTTAGATTTTTCAATAATCTTATCTTCTCTAGCGTCAGGAAATGCTCTGACCTTAACAAGCATCACAATAATTTAAAATTATTGATGATTAATTCAAATCTGTATCCTAAAAATCTAGCAGCTTCTCTACAATAAACCATTCTATAAGTAAATATTTCAAAATAATCCATAATGGGAACTGTTTTGGTATCAATCTTTAGGGTTAGGGTAATCTTGTTCTTATTAACATGTATTTTAGAACTTTTAGTAGCATAGTTGACCCTATCATGAATATCAGATCGGATTTTATCTTTCTTCTTGACAGTCACTCTACTTCTTCTAACATCAGACTTGTCTGCCAGAATAACAACAGCTGAAATAGGATTATATAATTCCATCTCGTCTCTATCGTGCATAGAAATAGCTCTCATAATTTGAGAGATATCTTTTGGATCAAACTCATTTTGAAATACTTGATGAAACAATAGCCCTCCGAAATAATGATGATTTTCTCTAGACAAGAAGCTGGCCATATCGTGGCAAAAACCAGTAATGGCTGATAATTCTTGTTCTTTTTCTGAAAGTCCAATTCCTTTCGCTATATCTCTGGCTCTTGCAGCCACTAATTCAGCATGAACAAATCCGTGTTCTGTATAGCCTGCTGCTTTCAAGCTTTTTTCAGTTTGTTTAATAAACTCTTGAATCTGGGGATTTTTTTTAACTTCTTTTAGATTTAACATATTTTGTTGTTAATTGGCCACAAGCAGCATCAATTTCATCTCCAAAATTATGCCTAATTGTAGTCTTAATTTTATTTTTATTTAATTGAATTTTAAACGTTTCTACAGTTCTTTTGTCAGGACCCATAAACTCACTGTTAGTATCATTGTATCTTATTAGGTTCAAATGAAACAGGGGTTCATCTTTCAAAAGTTTTATTAATTTATCCAAAGATTTTTTATCGTCATTAATATCCTTTAACATAACATATTCTAAAAACACCTTTCTATTTGTTTTTTTAATATATTCTTTCAGGGTTTTTATCAAATCTTTTAATGAATATTGATTGTTAACTGGCATAATTTCTGATCTTTGTTTATCGTCCGGACTATTTAGAGAAACAGCCAAATTAACTTGTAGGTTCTCTTCTTGTAGTTTTTTAATTCCAGGAATAATGCCAGCAGTTGAAACAGACATGCTTCGAGCGGCTAAATTAAATCCCTCTTTATCATTTAAGGTTCTGATTGCCCTCAAGACATTGTCATAATTCAAGAATGGCTCCCCCATTCCCATAAAAACTATATTCAAATTCTTTTCATTTTCTTTTTGAGCAAAAAATAAAACCTGATCTACAATTTCTTGCCAATCCAAATTTCTAATAAATCCCATTTTTCCCGTAGCACAGAACTTACAACCCAAGGAACATCCAACTTGAGAAGAAATACAAAGAGTTTTTTTCTCGTAATCATGTTTCATTAAAACTGTTTCTATAAAATAATCATCGTGTAATTTAAATAAAACCTTTTCTACTTCTTTGCTAATTTGAATTTTCTCTTCTTTTAAAGAAAATAATATAACTTCTTTTTTAAGATCATCTCTTAGTCTTTTTGGAATGGTTCTAATTTTATCAAAATCAAAAATCAAGTCGCAGAACACGGCTTGATATATTTGAGAAAATCTATAATTAGGCTCTCCCCTATCTTCTAATGCTTTTTTAAGTTTCTCTGTTTCCATTTTATGTTTAATTTTTCAAAATTCACTATGTGATTTTAGAGCCCGGAGGAACTTCATTTTCTGGCTGAAGCAACACTGGCTTGCCATCAACATTAGCAGCTAACAACATACCCTGACTCTCTAATCCCATCATTTCTTTTGGTTCTAAGTTGACCACAATCACAATCTGTCTACCGACCAATTTTTCAGTTTCATAATATTTTTGAATACCAGCTAAAATCTGTCTTTTTTCTTCACCCAAATCTACTTCTAATTTAATTAGGTTTTCAGATTCTTCTACTTTTTCTGCTTTTAAAATTGTAGCAATCTTTAATTCTATTTTTTTAAATTCTTCAAAATTAATCATTTTTTTACCAATTTAGTTTTTAAGTGTATAAATGATTGATAAAATTTTTTACTAAAAATTTCATCTTAATCATGTTTTTTTAGTTGAATAATATATAAACCTTTTTTTTCAATTTCTTCTTTTTGCTTAAAATCATTAAGATTAAATTTAAAAATATAATCTACTTTTTTCTTAATTATTCTACCAGTATATTTTTTAATTTTTGGATTCCATTCTTCCAAAAGAAGAATATCACCTTCTTTAATTTTAAAATCAGCAACTCTAAGCTCAAATTTTTTTTTATCAGTATTTATTAATTCAAAATATTCCGGCCAAATCTTTTTTTTGATTATCTTCATAATTAATTATTGATTATTATTTTATTTTTTTATTCTATCAAAAAACCGCCCATTTGGCGATTTTTAATTTAAATAAACATTATTTTTGAGATGAGCTAAGCTCATCTCAATCTTATTTTAAACATTTCCTACTTTCTTTTCTAAAAACATTACTCTTTTTTCTAGATTATTAAATTCGTCTAAATCTACTTTACCTTTTAATTCTTGCTTAATAAACTGAATATCCATTTTCATTATTTCTATATTTTCAGGATTTTTGGCTATCATACCGCTAATCAAGCTTAATTGTTTTTCAATTCCGATAGCAGATTCTCCAATTAATTTAATCTGAGATTCAAACTGTTCTGTAACAGTGCCTAAATAATTCTGATATTCTTCTCTTTGAGCTTTTAAAATATTGGTTAATTTTTCTTCATCCATATAATTTTATTCTAATTTATAACAGATAGATGTCAAATTTTTATAAATTATAATTCTCTTTGTTCTTTCCAATCTTTCAACTCTCCTTTTAAAACATATTTTACTTTCTTTAATTCTTCGATATCTTTTGATCCAGTTAAAAACATTATTGTTTTTAATTCACTTATCATTCTTTCAATTTGTTCCTGGATTTTTTCTGAACCAGCTAAAGCATTTGGCAATAAAGCTCCAGCCATAGAAGTGGCTGTGGCTCCCAAAGCAATGGCTTTAGCAATAATTAATCCATTGTTTATTCCTCCATTAGCTATAACAGACAATCCTGAAGTTTTAGATTCTAATAAACTGATTGGTGATGGTAAGCCCCAATCTAATAACAAAGCTCCCAATTGTTGTCTTGCTGTGTCTCCCTCATTCTTAGCTCTATGATATTCCACTGCAGCCCAATTAGTTCCACTCAAACCACTTGCTTCAATACCAATTATTCCAGCATCTTTAAGTTTTGAAGCGGTTTCTTTAGAAATACCAAAACTACAGTCTTTAATAATAACAGAATATTTTTGACTAATTTCTTTTATCTTATTCAGGATACCCTCAGCACTCTCATCTCCTTCGGGCTGAATAACTTCTTGAGGAAAATTGAGATGAATTTCTAAAACATCAGCATCAATCATTTCCATAATTTTCTGAATGTCCTCCATGGTTAAGGGAGCCTTAGATCCTTGAGTAATTAATTGAGCAGCTCCAATATTAGCAATAATTAAAGGTACATCATATTTCTTAATAACAGCATAAGATTCTGTTAATTTTTCGTCTTCTAAAGCAGCTCTTTGACTGCCCACAGCCAAACCAATGCCTAGTTCGGACGCAGCCTTAGCACAGTTCTCGTTAATAATCTTTCCTTTGTCATGGCCACCAGACATTGCAGCAATCACAATAGGATAATTTAGCTTCTTGCCGAACAAGTTAATTTCTGTAGATATTTGATTCCTATTTATTTCAGGAAGAGCTTGATAAACCAAGCTGACATCATTCCAATAGTTATGATCTGATGTCACTTTTTCGTTTAAACAGATATCAATATGTTCTCCTTTTCTTTTTTGAATTGACATATTTTAAGTATTTTAATTAGTTTCTTTAATTATTTAACTTAGCAAAATTACAGATGTATTTAAAGTCACAAAAATTACATTGCCATCCGGGAGTGGCTACAAAATCACTGTTTTTAATTTCTTCTATTTTTTTTAATATGTTTTCTTTTTCTTTTTCCTTATCTTTAGCATTTCCTAAAAATGAAACTTTTTGACCCTGTTCTAGATAATAATAAGTCAATTTAAAGGGTTTTAATCCAAAAATTTCTTCTGTAGCAATTTGGTAAAGCAACAGTTGTTGTTTATCTTGAGGAGATAGTTTTTCTTTATGCTGGCCAGTTTTGTAATCAATAATCTCAACTTCACCATTCACCTCGTCAACCCTATCTATTACTCCTTTAATAGTAACATTCCCAATTTTTAATTTAAAAGGTAGTTCTAAACCCAATCCCTCTGAAGTTTTAAGAATTTCAGGAGGATTTTTCTCAAAATCATTATAGAAATTTCTCAAGATATCCTTACCAAGTTTCTTATATTCTTGTTTCTGAGCAGAGTTTTCATACCAATCATCAATCCATTCTTTTTCATAAATAAGAAGAAGGTCATTTAAGCTTAATGATTTCTTATTATTTTTAGTTTTTTTATTAAACAAATCTTTTTGTTTTCCTTTGTTCTCGTTTATCTCTTTTACAAATTCATACAAGGTGTTATGTATTGTTTTTCCAAAAGAAAAACTAGCCCTCCCACCAACTGGCACCCTTAAAACATGAGCAAGTTTGTATTGATATGGACAATTAGCAAAAGCAACTAATTGAGAAAACGAAAAATGTTTGGGTAAAATAATTTTTTCTTTAATGATTCTTTTTTCTTTTTTCTGTTCTATTAATTCTTCTGGACTTTCTTCTTTAATTTCTTTTTCAAAACCCATTTCTGTTAAAAATCTAGATAGTTTTTTCTTTCTCATACCTCCATAATCGTCCGCTGAAGTAAAGAATAGTCCCCTTTTTGCTCTTGTTAGGCCAACATAAAACAATCTTCTTTCTTCTTGCAGATGAACGTCCCCTTTAGGAATAATTTCTTTAATTAACTCTATAGGAACTTCAATCGGATTTCTATGTTCAATAGTTGGGAAGCGCTTATCTACTAAATTAACAACAAAAACATATTTAAACTCCAAACCCTTTGCGCCATGGACTGTCATAATTTTAATCATGTCAGGCCCTTGTTCTGGATCGAATTCTAATCTTCCCTGTTCTCCAGACTCTAATTCTAACTCAAGCTGTTCCATAAAGTTTTTTAACCCAGAGTCAATTGATAGCTCTTCAAATTCTTTCACTTTTTTAAAAAATTGATTAATCAAATCCAGGGAATATTTATCTTCATTATTAGAAATATATTTTAAGTAACCTGAATCATTTAAAAAACTAATTAAGATTTCTGAAACACTTCTTTCTTTTATTTGAAAAGAATGTTTTTCAATCAAACTTAAAATAAAATTAATTTGATTTACGGCATTTTCAGAAAGCCCAGATATCATGGGTAATTCTTTGAGTGATTCAAATATTCCTTGGGTTTTCTTCCTAGCGTATTGAGTAATTTCAACAATGTCTGATGAAGAAATGTTTAAAAAATCTAAATTTAAAACTCTAAAAACAGCAGAGCTTTCATGGTAGTTATCTAAAATTTTAAAATATGAAATTATATCCAAAACAACAGGCTTTGAATAAAGACCCCTAGAGGCTAAAAACTGATAAGGCAAACCCGCTCTTTCTAGGGCTTTGGCAAAAACATTAGCTACAGCATTAGTTCTAGAAAGAATAGCAAAATCACTAAAACTTGCCTCTTTATCTTTTTTCAATAATTCTTTAATTTTATCAACAACCCCCCTATTCTCCTGATTATGAGTTGTAAAATGTAAGTGTTCTACAATTCCTTTTTCTGAATCGCTGGCTATAAGTTTTTTATCAATCTGACTAACATGTTCTAATCTGTCAGGATTATTGTTCTGAATAAGATTATATGAAATATCCAAGATGTTTTGAGAAGAACGATAATTAGTTAATAAAAATACTTCTTTGCTTTGAGGAAAATCTTTTTTAAATTGAATAATATTATTATATGAAGCTCCCCTAAACATATAAATGGCTTGATCGTCATCAGCACAAACAGTCAAGTTGTTTTCTGGTTCAGATAATATTTTAATTAATTCATATTGAGCATAATTAGTGTCCTGAAATTCGTCAACTAAAATATATTTAAATTTATCCTGATATTTTTTCAAAATTCCAGGTCTTTTTTGAAATAATTGTAAGCAATAATTAATTAAATCTCCAAAGTCTAACGAATCATTATCTAAAAGTAGTTTTTGATAAACATGAAAGGCATTAGCCACTTCTTTAATTCTTTCTATCTCTTGGGTCTCAGGCAAATCAGTCAGATTAGTTTTTAAAGATTCTGCATATTCTAAATAATCATTAGGATATATGGATTGATCTTTACATCTTGAAAAATGATCAATCAAAGTATGAATAAATTTAGTAGGATTTCCCAAAGATTTATAATAATTAAAATCAAATTTATCTAAATTTTGTCTAATTAAAAGCCAAGCTCCTGTTTGATCTAATAATTGAAAATCATTAGGAAGACCAATGTCTAGTGCATGATCTTTTAAAACTCTTTCACAAAAACTATGAAAAGTAGAAATCCATAAATCTGTGTATCCAAAAGGCAATAATCTGTCTACTCTTTCTTCCATTTCACCTGCTGCTTTGTCAGTAAAAGTAACCGCCAAGATTTCTTCTGGTTTAGCTAACCCCTTTTCGATTAAACAAGCTATTCTTTGAGTAATAACAGTTGTTTTTCCTGTTCCAGCTCCAGCCACAATCAAAAGAGGTCCATTTTCGTGTAGGACTGCTTTTTTTTGTTCTTTATTTAATGTTTCGATATTAATCATTTAATTTAATCGTAATATTTCTGTTCTCCTATTTCTTTAGGAAAATGTGTTTGATCTACTTTAGAATCTTTAAAATCATGGGCATATTTATAATCTTTACCATAATTCAAAGATTTCATTAATTTTGTTACAGCATTCCTTAAATGTAAAGGCACTCCAAAAGATCCTTTTTGAGCATCTTCCTTAGCTTTTAATAAAGCCATATATGAAGCATTGCTTTTGGGTGAAGTGGCTAAATATGTAACCCCATGAGCTAAGTTAATTTGAGCTTCTGGAAACCCAACATAGTCCACTGCCTGAGCTACAGATATAGCTAACCCTAAAGCTTCGGGGTTAGCATTGCTAATATCTTCTGAAGCAAAGATAATCATTCTTCTAGCTATAAATCTTGGATCCTCACCTGATTCTACCATTCTGGCTAACCAATAAAGAGCACCATTGGGATCTGAGTCTCTCATACTTTTTATGAAAGCTGAAATAATATTATAATGCTCGTCTCCTTTTTTATCATATCTTAAAGCATGTTCTTTTAAAATTTCTGAAACATTTTTTTCATCAATTTTGTTTTGCTTATGACTCACTAAATAATTAACTACAAATTCTAAACCATTCAACCCTGCTCTAGCATCTCCATCGGCAAAGTTAATTAATCTATTTAATCCCTTTCTTGTAATCTTCATTTCAAAATTACCCAATCCATTTTCTTTATTAGTTAAAGCTCTTATTAAAACCTTTTCCATAGCTTTGTCATCTAAAGATTTTAAAACATAGACAGCAGAACGAGAAAGCAAAGGAGAAATAACATAAAAAGAAGGGTTTTCTGTGGTAGCTCCAATTAAAGTAATGGTTCCATCTTCCACAAAAGGTAAAAATGTATCTTGCTGAGCTTTAGTAAATCTATGGATTTCATCCATAAATAAAATAGTCTCTTTATTGTATAGCTTTAATCTTTCTTTGGCTTGTTTTACTATTTCTCTAACGTCCGCAACTTTAGCATTAACTGCAGATAATTTAACAAAATAAGATTTAGTTTTTTCAGCAATAATACGAGCTAGGGTGGTTTTGCCCGAACCTGGAGGGCCCCATAAAATTAAAGAGGTTAGCTTATCTTCTTGAATAATTCTTTTTAAAGGGCTTGTTTCCCCAACTAATTCTTCCTGGCCAAAAAACCCTTCAAAATCTAAAGGTCTCATCTTATCAGCTAAGGGTGCTTTTCTTTTTAAGTTTTCTTTAAATTTTTCTTCAAATAAGTCATCCATTGCTTTTATTCTATCAAAAAATCGCTTAATAGTCAGTTAATTTAAGCGATTTTTTATCAACAAAAATCAACGAGGCCGGGTCTCGTTGTGGAGAAACTTAGTTCTCCTAGGAAATATTAAAATTACCTTAATTTTTTCTTAATTAAAACTTGAGCGGTAGGCAAAACAGTGACTAAAGATAAAACACCCAATAAAGTCATTATCATTCCTGATCCATAAATTGTAATGATTTTGCCACCAATTATAGCTATAACAGAAAAAACAATACTGACAATCATATTCATAGCCGAAATAGCAGTAGCCCTATATTTTGAGTCAATCTCTAGGTTGCTATATTGATTTAAAATAGAAAATCTAGCCATAGAAGCAAATTGAACTAGAGACAAGCAGAAAACAGCTATTATTTTATTAGCCCAGAAACCTGGCAAAAATCCCAAAATCATTAAAATAGGAAACATTAAATAAGCCCTGTCTCTATCCATTATGCCCAAATGAGTTAGTTTATATAAAATAATTGAACTAAAGAAAAATATTGAAGCAAACAACCAACTTCTTTCTACCACGGTAAAGCCTATTTCTGTGGCGAAAGCCGTGCCCAGAAAATAGATAACATACCAAGTTATTCCTCCAACTAAAATATAGTAAAGAGAAAAATCTTTCATATACTCGTTTTTATTCAATTCTTTAGCGCCTGTTTTAATTTGTTGTATGTATGACTTTAAACTAAATTTTTCAGAATCAATTTTTGGTTCTGTGAAAAGCAATGTTAACAAAGAGGCAATTATGGTAGATATACCCATGGCAATATATGGTAAGCCCTTATAAATAGAGTATAAATATCCACCAGAAAGAGTTGCAATAATCATTCCCGATCTAAAGATGACTCCCATATAGCTAGAAAATTGAGAAAATGTATTTTCTCTGCCCAATTCTTTTAAAGAATCAAAGTTGAGCGCATCAATAGCTCCAGATACCAAAGCTTCTCCTGAAGCTCCAATAAGATATCCCGCCCATAACCAATTGATATTCTTAGAAAGACCAATAATTATAAACGAAAAAGCGTTAATAAAAAGTCCCAAAGACACAGCCTTTCTTCTACCCATTAAATCAGCTAAAGCTCCTGAAGGAAGCTCCAAGAAAACAATCAATAGATGTAAAACAGCATACATAAAACTTAACTGTTCTGGAGTGGCAAATTGAGTTTCAAAAGAATACCAAATTGAGACAATAAAAATAAGAGACGAAAAAAAAGCCCTTATGGGGGCAACCTTTAAATTACGTTCCATTTTTTGTAAGTATGTATCCATAAAATCAAAAAGTAGCCTTTTGAACTTCGTCAGTATATGCGCAATACTCACATTCATGACTTGGTTCGGGTATTTCTTCAGATTCTAAACATTCTCTAATATCCACTAAAGTTTTATCTATCCAAGAATCATTTCTTCCTTTATATGGAATTAAAGAAACATCAAATTCAATTTTTTTATCAAAGGCTTCTAAGTCTCTCCTTCCATTACAATAAACAAAATATCCAGTTTCAGAAACTTTAAATCCATTCTTTCTTAATAGCCATTGATAAATTTCCATTTGTCTTTTATATACTATTTGCCAATCAGCGTCCAGTGTTATCTTTCCATCTTTAGAAGTGGCCTTGTAGTCTACTACAATCAATTCTCCTTGAGGATTTACCCATACGTCATCAATAGCACCAAAAACTAAAAAATTAGTGGGTATATGTAAATGGCGCACTCCTACGAAGTTTTCTCTCCATTGATCAATTTTTTCATGCTTGAAAGGAACAGCATCAAGTCCATATTCTTCTAATAGAGGATGTTTTGAGCCCGCAACCCTATGAATATCAAATTCTTTTTTTAATAATGTGTCCACCGCACTGTTTAAATTAAAAGGAAAACCCTGGGGTCTTGGAGTTCCAAGCTTTCTGTCTAAATAAAAACATCTAGGGCATTGCAAAAATAGGTCGATTTTCGACCTACTTATTTTAAACGGTTCTTTAGATTTTGGATTAAATAAATCTCTTGTTCTTTTGTAATACATCTAATTGTGTTGAATATTAAAGTAATTTTTTTTGAGTAAAAATACTAGAAAGATTAATCGCTAATTTCTTCCCCTTAGAAGTTAGAAGCAATCCTGTCTTACTGTCCCCTATTAAAAGTCCTTGGTTTCTTAATGTTCTAATGGGTCTGTCTAATTTTTTAGTATCTGGCCATTCTGAATGATTCTCAAATTGAAAAGTTTTAGGAAACAATCCAAAACATTTTTCTACTAAATCTTGGAAACTACACTCTTTTTTTCTTTCCAAAACAAGATGTAATCCAATAATGATTAGCTTATTGATTGGGGTTGAAATGTATAGCTGTTCATCAAAAACTTTCATAATATATTTTACCATAATTAGTAAAATCTATGCAGTGTGGGCGTATCTGGATTCGAACCAGAGACCCCTGCAATGTGAATGCAGTGCTCTACCACTGAGCCATACGCCCGTTAAACTATTTTTAGTCTAACAGTTTTGTTTTTTTTATAAAAGGGTTAAAATGAGCTAATATAATTGTATGCAGGTTTTCGAATTTTATTTTAATCCAAAGATAAGAAGCGATTTAATTTTTGAAAGTTTTTGCTATGAACCCGAAAATATCTACCAAAAAAGAGTGGGAAGCCTTTATATGGTTGGCTCTCTAAATAATGCTTTACCCCAAAGCCATAGTTTTTTAGATAGATTATCAAAAGTTATTCAAGATAAATATTATAGCCCTTCGGCTAGATCTTCAAGCAAATCTTTAAAAGAAAGCTTAAAAAGATCTAATCAATTCTTACAAGACTTAGTTGCAGAAGGGCAAATAAGTTGGTTGGGTAATCTTAATTTTATTGTTTTTTCTGCTCATAAAAATAAATTTAATTTTTCTAAAGTTGGAGATCTCAAAATATTTCTCTTAAGAAAAGGAAAGATTATCAATGTTGAAGAAAAAATTAAAACAGAAGATATTGATCCATATCCACTAAAAGTCTTTTTAAATATTGTATCTGGCCAATTAAAATCAGATGACACAATATTCATTTTAAGCAAAGAGTTAGCCGAATTCTTTGAAAAAGAGAATATATTGGCAGAAGTTGCTGAGCTTTATCCCTTTGATCAAAAAGGATTAGTTAATGTTTTAAATAATAAAAAAGAAGATTTCGAAGAAATCTCTGGAGTGTGCTTAGCTCTTTTATTTGATGATCAAAAAATGATTGGCAAAAAGAGAACTATTCTTACGCAACCAAAAACAAAGGATTTTTCTTTTAAAAAAGCTATTGCTCCCATATTAGTCATTTTTAATCAATTTAAAATTCCAAAATTTAAATTACCTAAAATACAAACCAAATCTCAACCAAAGCCAAAAAAGAAGGAAAAAATAAAAAAGAAAGCAAGGGAAATAAAAGAAAAAACTCCAATTAAATTTAAAATTCCTAAGATATCTTTTAAGCTTCCTAAATTAATATTTCCAAAACTATCTTTAAAAATACCCGATACAAATAAATTAAAGAAAAAATTAAAAACATTCATTAGGCATAAAAATACTATTTTGTTATTTACTTGGATTGTAATTCTCTCTCTCGGGTTTTTAATTTTTCAAGGAGAAACAAGGAAAGATCTAGAAAAAAATCAAAGCCAACTTAATCAAATAGAAGAAAAAATTGATTTAGCTGACAATTTGCTTACATTGAAATCTATTGCTTCCAACAAACAGGCAATGGTTTTATTAAAAGCAGGCTGGCAACAAATTTTAGAAATTGAAAAATTATCAACTTCTCTATCAAAAAATTTTCAAATAGAAATTGCTTTTATAAAAGAAAAACTAAAAGAAAAACTTTATGAATTAAATAAAATGGAACAACCGGAAAATCCAGAATTGTTCTATGAATTTAAACTAGAAAAATTTGTTCCACAAAAATTTGTGATTCAAAATAATAATTTCTATTTTTTCAGTCCATATCGGCAAAATATATTGAAAATTGACATTAATAAGAATGAAGAAATTATTGAGACTAATAACAATTTTGATTTGGCTTCTTCAATAGAAAACTCTGTATTATTTTTTCAAAAACCAAATAAGTTATTCTTGATCAATAATAATGAAATAAAAAATACTTTTACCTTAGAAGAACCATTCTCAGAATTTAATTTCACCAGCCTTTCTTCTTTTAAATCCAATCTTTACTTTTTAGACAAAAAAAATAATGAGATTATTAAATACACAGAAAATAATCAAAAATGGTATTCTCATGATCTTTGGATTAATGGTTCTACTCAAAAAATAGAACAATGTAACTCAATTGCTGTTGATGGGGCTGTTTGGGTAATGAAAAAAGATTCTCTTGATAAATATGTTGGAGGAGTTTTCCAAATTAATATGAATTTAAATATTTTCCCTGATATTCAAGATGCAAGTAAAATATTTGCTGATTTTAAACTTCCCTATCTTTACATTTTGGAACCAACAAAAAACAGAATTATTGTTTTAAACAAATCTGGGGAAATCGTGAAACAATTTCAATCTGATAAATTTAATAATCTATTAGACTTTGGTGTTTCACAAGATGGCAAAACTGTTTATTTATTAAATGGATTAAAAATATACAAAATTGACTTCTAACTGAGGTGAATATTAACCAAAACAAAAAAGAGCCAAATTAGCTCTTTTTTTTGTTTTTTTGAATTTTTACTTTAATTCAACTTTGGCACCAGCTGCTTCGAATTTCTTTTTCATTTCTTCAGCTTCCTCTTTCTTTACATTCTCTTTAATAACTTGAGGAGTAGTTGCAGCAGCATCTACGAGATCCTTAGATTCTTTCAAGCCTTTTTGAGTTATATCTCTAACGACTTTAATGACCTCAATTTTCTTGTCACCAACACCGGTTAGTTCAACATTAAAGGAACTTTTTTCTTCGGCTTGAGCTCCGTCACCATTACCTCCTGCGGCAACAGTCATAACGGGAGCGGCTGACGAAACTCCAAATTTCTTTTCTAAGAGTTTAACTAATTCAGCTAAGTCTAGAACTGTTAAAGATTCAATGCTTTCAACAAGCTTTTGAAACTTTTCAGGAACTTCAACTTCTTTTACTGGTTCTGGTTTAGCTTCAGGTTTTTTCTCTTCCTTCTTTTCTTCAACCTTAGGTTCTTCAACCACAACCTCTTCTTTAACTTCTTCGACTTCAGCAGGAGCCTCGCTGGCTTCTTCTTTGGTCTCTTCTTTTATTTCTTCTGTTTTAATTTCTTCTGCCATATTTTTTAATTATTTTTTAATTGTTGATAAAACTTGTAATAGACCTTTAATATTTCCTTGTAAAACGTTGTTGAAGCTAACGATTGGTGAACTAATGCTTCCAACTAATTTAGACAAAAGTTCTTTTCTAGATGGTAATTGTCCCAATTGAACAATCATTGCTGGATTTAAAAATTCATTCTTTTGACTTTCAATATATCCCCCTAAAATCTTCATATTGTTATTTTTCTTGGAGAAATTATATGCAGTTTTAGCTGGGCTCAGTTCGTCATCATATCCAAAAATTAACCCTATCTGTCCTTCCATTTCGTCTGTATTAGTTTCCATCTCATTATCTTTCAAAGCTAGTTTTATTAGCGTTTTCTTCTCAATCAAAAATTGAGAATTGTTTTCCCTCAATGTTTCTCTTAAATCTAACAAGTCTTGAACCTTCAATCCCTTATAATCCACGAAAACAATTGCTTTTTGATCAGCTATCTTTTCTTTTAAATTCTTTAGGGCTTCTTGTTTTTGTTCTTTAGTTTTTGCCATGTTTTTAAATTAAAAAACCTGTCAGCTGTGACAGGGCAAAATTTTAAAAATATCTTTTTTGCCTCGAGGAGTCTTATTTGAGTGCTCCCTGTCTTCAGCTATTGAATGCAGTATATAATAATAATATTTTATTGTCAATCTTCTTCTCACTCTATTCAATGCGCTATTAATATATTTTTTGAGTGGGCTGTGGAAAACTAGTTTGCATTAATACATGGAATTGTTTTAAAATAAGGTAATATTTCAAAGGTCGAAAATTTTTGATTCAATATTCTTAATCTGATTTATCAAATCATATTTTAAACAAAAAACATGACAGAATTAATTGCTTTATTTGGAACTTCTCAAATTCGATGGATTGTAATTTTAATAATGGTTGATGTTGTATTGGGAATTGTTGCTGCTCTGATGAAAGGAAATTTCCGCTTGGGAAAACTTGCTAAATTTATGGTAAAACCTGTTTTAGGGTATGTTTTTGGTTTTGGGGTTTTACAAATGGTAGCTCAAGCACTACCATCTTTAATAATGGTAGTTCAAATGGCTTACATTTTGATAGTTTTATCTCTAATCGGCTCAATCTCAAATAATTTGGCTGAAATGGGACTGCCCATACCAAGTTATTTAAAAAAAGATTAAAAAAGAAGTTCAAGTAAAAAATACGCGACTTTTGGTCGCGTATTTTTTCTATTTAAGGTATTTGGCTTTAGCAATATTATGCTCTGTTAGTGTTTTACTAAAAATAGTCTCTCCTTCTAAAGTAGACAGATAATACAAATAATCACTATCTTGAGAATTTAAGACAGCCTCAATACTCTCTAGTCCAGGATTACAAATTGGACCAATAGGTAGACCCTTATATTTGTATGTATTGAATGGGGAATCAATTTTAGTTTCTTCTGTAGAAATTCGAACTGTTTTATTGCCAGTGATATAAGAAATGGTTGCATCTATCTGTAGTGGCATATTAATACGAAGTCTATTCTCTAAAATGCCAGCTACTATTTTTTTATCTTCTTTAGTTTTAACTTCTTTTTCTAACAAAGAAGCCGTAGTAATAACATCAAAAATATTCTTTCCTTGGTTTTCAATCTCTTGTCTAAGAGTCAGCGTTAGCTTCTTATCAAAATTAGCTATCATTTTATCAACAATATTTTTAAGGTTTTCTCCTCTAGCAATTTCATAAGTATCTGGGAATAAATATCCTTCTAGGCTAATTTCAATGGGCTTTTCTTGAAGAAACTCATAATCAAACTTTTCGTGGCTTGGTAATCCAGACTTTACTAAATCTAAAGCTGGGAATCCTGCAATTTCAAATAATTCCTCTGCTTGAAACATTCCTTTGCTTTCAAAATACCAAGCAATGTCTCTTAAATTCCATCCTTCGGGTATAGTAATTATTTCTTTAGCAATGTCTCCCTTAACAATCTTATTAACTATTCTAAAAAGAGATTCTTTGGAACTTAAAAAATACTCTCCTGCTTTGATCTTATTGTGTTGATTGGTAAATATAACGTAAAAATAAAATGGATATTTATTTTTAATTAAACCTTCTTCATCTAATTTTTCTCCTATTTCTAAGAATGAGGTCCCCTTCTCAATAATAAAAATATTCTCAACTTCCTTTGGATTAGTGTGAAGAAATATTGTTTCTATAGCAAAAAATCCAAACATAAACAAGAAAGATAATATTATAATTAAAGATATATTTTTCATATGAAATGAATATATAAATTAATGATATCTATTTTTATTCGTATCGTAAAGCTTCTATGGGTGATAATTCTGATGCTTTACGAGCAGGATAAATTCCAAAAACTAAACCAATTAAAGTAGAAACTACGAAAGATGTAACAACAGAACTAAGTGGAAAAATGAATTCCCAGTTTAAATTCAACATTCGCCCAAGCACTAAACTGATTCCAAAAGATACTAAAAATCCAAACAATATACCAATTAAACCTCCTAGAAAAGTTAAATTAACCGCCTCTATTAAGAATTGGGATAGTATGTCTTTTTTAGTTGCACCAACAGATTTTCTTAAACCAATTTCTCTGGTTCTTTCTGTAACAGAAACCAACATAATATTCATAATACCAATACCTCCAACAACCAAAGCAATGGCTGCCACGGAAGATAAAAATGCAGCAAAAACTCCAGTTACGGTAGTTAGTATCTCTGCTGTTTCTTGTTGGCTTGTTATTTTAAAGTCATCTTTAGTAGTATCCCCTTCTGGATTATAGATATCATGTCTTTCTCTCAAAGTTAGTCTTATATTGTGCATTGCCTCATCAATCTTGTCTTCAGAAACAACACGAGCAATAATCCATCTGAGATGGTCTTGCCCAAGAAGAATTTTTTGAGCAGTAGTTAGAGGAACATAAACAGCTTCATCCATATTAATAAACATTTGCATTCCTTTTTCTTCTAAAACTCCGATAACTCTAAAATTAGTTTTTTGTATTCTAATGGTTTTGCCAATTGGGTCTTCGTTTCCAAACAAATCTTCTTTAATCTGCTTACCAATAACTATTTTTCTAGCCATAGATTTAACATCTTTGTCTGTAATATTTATTCCCATATCAATCTTCGCATCAAACATATCTATTCCCAACGTAGTCATTCCCATATATGTAATTTTTTTGTTCTTATTCCCGTAAATTACTTTATCAACGCCCATTACAAAAGAAGCAATATCTTTAATCAGAGGATCTTGTTCAATTACTAATGCATCGTCTTGAGTAAGAGTGGTAATTTCAAATTCTTCTAACATAGCCTGAAAGCCATTTCCTCTATTCATTTCCTTGGGTTGTCCGCCAGGTTCAATAAAAATATTTGTTGGACCAATAGAAGAAATTTGACTAATGATTATATTTTGAGCTCCAGAGCCGATAGAAACCATTGTCACCACAGAACTAATGCCAATCACAATACCCAAAATCGTCAAGAAAGATCTTGTTTTATTAGTTTTTAATCCTATTTGAGCTGCTTTGAAGTAATCAATAAATTTCATTTTTGCGAATTTATGAGTAAATTATCATTTCATTAAAGCATTTTTAGCCGTTTTTCTATCATTAACTTTTTCGTCAGAAATTAATTGGCCATCTCCCAAGGTAATAATTCTTTTAGCCATTTGAGCGGTATATTGTTCATGAGTAACCAATATAATGGTTCGTCCCAATTCATTGAGATCTTCTAAGATTTCCATAATTTGTTGTCCAGATTTTGAATCTAAGTTACCAGTTGGCTCATCAGCAAAAATTAAGCTTGGATTATTTACAATAGCTCTAGCGATAGCCACTCTTTGTTGCTCTCCCCCAGACAATTGATTTGGTAAATGATGAGCCCTTTCTGTTAGTCCCACAGCACGAATTGCTTCATCAATCATTATTTCTTTTTCTGAATCTTTAATCTTAGAGTATGTAAGTGGTAAACCTACATTATCTTTTACACTAGTTTTTTTCAATAAATTAAACATTTGAAAAACAAAACCGATCTCTTTATTTCTGAGTTCGGCTAATTCTTCATCTAAAAAATCATTAACATTTTTGCCTTTTAAAAAATATGTACCACTAGTTGGTTTCTCTAAAAGTCCCATAATGTGCATGAGGGTTGATTTTCCAGATCCAGACTTTCCAACAATAGCTACAAAATCTCCCTCTTTTACATCAAAAGAAATACCAGCAAGAGCCACTGTATCAACAGCTCCCTCACTAGAATATATTTTTTTAATATCTTTAATTTCAATCACTTCTAATTATCATTAATAAAAGTTATCACTTCGTCGTTTTCTTGTAGGCCAGAAATAACTTCTATTTCTCCATTACTTCCAGATAAACCAATTTCAATTTGTTTTTCTTCAAATTCATTTCCAGCAGGGATTTTAACAAACGCTCTATTCTCTTTATAATTCAAAGCTCTTTGCGGAATAATTAAAACGTCTTCTCTGCTATCTATAAGAATGTCTACGTTAGCTGTCATTCCAGGCTTGATTTTATCAGTTTCGCTTTCAATAGATATCTTAATTTTATAATAAACAACCTGAGAAATAATAGTTTCAGCGGGCTCAATTTCAACAATCTTGCCCGATAATTCAAGGCTAGGGAAAGCATCAAGCACTATTTTACATTTGCTATCTAATTTTATGTCACCAATATCAACCTCTGGAATATCTACTTCTACTTGAAATGGATCTTGAGGAATTAATAAAATTACAATATCAGAACCTATGGCTGATTCCCCCTCTCTTTTGTATAGTTTAGCTATTTGACCTGCTACAGGACTTTTTAAAATAGTGTCATCAATTTTTTTCTCCAAGAGCGCAACTTGAGCTTTAGCCTGATTGACTTGAGCCTCGTGCAACAAAACATCTTCTTTTCTTGGAGATGCTATCAATAAAGACAGATTATTTTCAGCCGATTTTAAATTACCTTGAGCGGTAGAAACATCAGCTTCTGCCTGAGCGATATCAACCTCATTACCAATAGTTGTTGAAGAAATATTTTGCTCTGCATTAGACATATTAGTTTGAGCTGTATTAATATATGTCCTTTGATTGTCTAAAGATGTTTTGTCTGTTGCCAATACAGCGTTTTTATATAAAGGTGTTTGGCAAGCCTCTCTAATAATATTCAAAGCGTCTTTAACTTTAGATAAATCTATTTTAGTTTCAGAAATAGCTATGTCTGTTTTGGATTGATCAGATTCATTTTTGGCAATTCCAATATACACTTCAGAATTATTTAAAGCTGCATTGATGGTATCTTTGGCACCCTTTACTCTAATTCCTTCCTGTGTGTTTTGATTAAAATAATTATTAAAAATACTATCTGCTACATTCAAAGAGTTATATATTTTAAGATAAGCATCGTCCAATAAATTCAAAGCATCTTCATAGTATGCGTCCAAAGTATTTTCTGCTTGAGCTTTAACATCTTCAAGGCTTTGCTGAGCCACATCAAGATTAACAATAGCATTCTCTACTTCAATTTCTTTTACTTTAATTTCTTCCTTCGTAGAGCCAGCCAATAGCTTGTCTAGTTTAGATTGATAAAGAACTAAGCTAGCCCTGGCATCTTCTAACTGAATTTCCAGTTGACCCATATCCAATTTGGCCAAAACATTGTTTTTCTGTACGCTTTCTCCAACTTTAACAAATATTGTTTGAATTTTACCTGAGCTTTGAAAGCCTAAATTAATTCCCTCTCCTCTTTTTACTTGTCCCACCTCAGATATTTCTTGCACAATATTACCTCGGCTAACTTGAATAACAGCAAAAGGCTCTTCTTTTTTTTGAGAAATTTTTTGTCCAATAAAAAAAAATAATATTAAAAAAATTACCCCGATAATATTTTTTTTATTCATGGAATGATTTAATTTAAATTTTTAACAGCAGGGGCGGAGAGAATCGAACTCCCACCAGAAGTTTTGGAGACTCCTATGATACCATTTCACCACGCCCCCTTAAAAAGATAAAAAATTATCTTTTAAAGATTTTTTATCTCCAAGATATTATTATTTTATCTCTTTATGTACTGTATGTTTTTTACACCACTTACAGAATTTCTTTAGTTCAAGTTTAGTTTTTCTTTCTGGCATCTTAGAAAGATGCGTAAAATAATTAACACGCTTGCATTCTTGACACTGTAATTTAGCGTATGCTTTTTTTCTTTTTGCCATTTTATTAGATTTATTTTAATAAATGATCATATATTAATTTTAATTTTCTGAGCCGAGAAAGAGATTCGAACTCTTGACCTTTCCCTTACCATGGGAGTGCTCTACCAGCTGAGCTATCTCGGCTTGTTTGTGGATGGTGAGGGATTTGCACCCCCGTAGGCCAGAGGCCGTCAGTTTTACAGACTGATGCGTTTGACTACTCCGCCAACCATCCGAATAAAACACAGGTATTTTATCAAAAAAATTATCATTTTTCAATTGTTTTGCCTTTTTTCCTTCTCCATTCTTCAATTTTCTTATGATCTCCAGAAATTAAAATCTTAGGAACTCTCCATTTTGTTCCTTTTTTTGGTTCAAAAATTTCTGGTCTAGTATACTGAGGATACTCAATAAATCCTTTACTTTTGGTTATTCTTTCAGTAAGTAATTCCTTTTTTCCTATGACTCCAGGAATAAGTCTAGCAACCGATTCAATAATAATCATGGCTGGGACTTCTCCACCCATCAAGTCATAAGGCCCAATGGATAACTCCATATCAACTATTTTTTTGACTCTTTCGTCTACTCCTTCATATCTTCCACATATCATAATAATCTTGCCTTCTTTAGAAAGTTCATGAGCAATTTTTTGATTAAATTGTTTTCCTCTTGGAGTAAATAAAATTGTTTTAATTTTTTTCTTCCTTCCTTTAATTTTTTTAATAGCCCTAAAGATTGGTTCTATTTTTAAAACCATTCCAAAGCCTCCGCCAAAAGGTCTGTCATCTACCGTTTTATGTTTACCAATAGTCCAATCTCTTAAATTATGTACATTAATTTCTATCAATTTTTTATCTTGAGCTTTTTTAATTAAAGATTCTTTTAGATATGAATTAAAAAGTTCAGGAAATATTGTTATAATATCAAATTTCATTATCTTTAAAATATCACGTTTTTGCCAAAAGAACAGTCCCAAAAACAAACAGATGAGGTCTTTATGGCCTCATCTGTAAAATATTGAAACAATTTTTATGTTTTAGAGTTTCAAATCGTCAAGAGACTCGTTTTTTGGTTCTACAGTATTTTCTACTGTTCTAGCGGGAGCTCTGCCTCCTTCTGGTTCTTCAATCTTCAAATTCACTCTAGCGTGATTTTTAAGACCAACGATACGAACCAAACTTCTGATAGAACGGGCTGTACTTCCTGCTTTACCAATGATTTGTCCCATGTCTTCTGGATTTACTTTTAAGGAAAGAAGAACACCCATTTCGTCAACCCTTCGGTCAACCTTAACTTCGTCAGGGTGATCAACCAAAGCCTTAACAATAAATTCTAGAAAATCTTGATCACTATTATTAGCCATTTTGTCTTTCTTTTTCGTTACTTTTCTTAATTTCTAAATAGATCGACCTTTCAATCTATACTTTTATTATGTGAAATATCCTGTATTTGTCAAGCTTGCGATCTGTAATTATTCTTCTTTAACGTCTTCTGTTGTAATTTCAACTTCTTGAGGTTTTTCTGCTTCAACAGGAATTTCTTTGACTTCCTCTTTGATTTCCTCTGTTTGTGGTTGTTTTATCTCAGTTACTACTTCACTCTCTCCTCCTTTCTTCTTTTTAGCCTTGGAATGATTAGCAATTTTTTCTCCCTCAATAACTTTTTCTGTAATCAATAAATTATGCACTGTGTCCGAGCTTTTAGCCCCTTGAGATATCCAATATTTTACTCTTTCGGCATCAACTTTTCTTTCTTTTGTTAGGGGATTCCAAAAACCAAGTTTTTCAACAAACCTACCACCCTTAGGAGGATTCCTCTTATCTGTCACCACTATTTTGAAAAATGGTTGATTTTTCTTTCCTGTTCTAAATAATCTAATAACTAACATAAGTTTAATTTTACCATTGTTTAATTTCTAGAGCAGTTTGAGCTGCTACGTCTTCAGCTTCTTGTTTGGAAGAGCCTTGACCTTCGGCAATTAGTTCTTTTGCTAAGTGGACACCAACAATAAAATTTTTATTGTGATCTGGTCCCCATTCTTTTAATACTCTATATGTTGGCGTTATACCAACTTTTTCTTGAGCTATCTCTTGGAATAAAGATTTAGCATCTTTGAAAGATCCTTCCTCTATCATCTTGGGCAAATATTTGAGAACATGATTTTTAATGAATTTTACAGACTCTTCGTATCCTTGATCTAAATATATTGCTCCTATTAATGACTCAACAACGTCTCCTAATATATACTTTCTCGCTTTCCCTATTTCTTTAGTTTCTCCCCTAGAGAGCAATAGGAAGTCGTTAAGATTTAAATCTTCTGCTGCTTCAGCTAATTGCTTAGCATTTACTAAAGAGGCTCTCCAATTGGTGAGTTCACCTTCCGGTTTGTCTGGATATCGTTCAAATAAATATTCTGTCACTATCAGTTCTAATACAGCGTCACCCAGAAACTCTAGTCTTTCATAATGATTAAGATTAAAGTCTGGATTTTCATTTAAATATGATCTGTGACAAAAAGCTTTTTTCAACAAATCCTTATTCTTAAAGTTAAGCCCTAATTTTTTTTCTAAAAGTGAAAAATCCTGCATAATTCTATTTTTTTGTTTCTATTTCCTTGAATACTGTTCCCAAAACTCCGTTAATAAACCTTCCAGAATTTTCTCCCCCAAATCCTTTTGCCAATTCAATGGCTTCATTGATAGCTACTTTGGGAGGAACGGCTTCTTTGTTTCCAAACAATAATTCAAAAAGTCCAAGGCGTAAAACATTTCTATCTACAATATTGATTTGATCAATGGGCCATTGAGGAGCAGCTTGTCCGATAATCTTGTCTATGTCTGCTATATGCTCAATAATACCAGTGACTAATTCCCAAACAAAGCCTTTGTCTTCTAAGTCAGGACCAAATTCTGCCAAGTTTTTCTCAACAATTTTTTCTAAATCAGACTTTCTTTTAGAGAAATCCCATTCATATAAACTTTGCATTGCTATTGATCTTGATAGGTGCCTTGAGGCCATTGGTTTTTAAATTATTTTTTAGACATTGTCTTCATGTCTAGAGGTTTTTCCTTCTTGATCCCCTCTTTTTCCTTGGCAATAATTTCTTGCTCCTTTGCCTTTCTTGTTTTTTTATCTAGCTTCTCTAATACATTAATTACCTCTTTGTTCTTATAAAATCCACAAGCAGGACAAACAATATGTGGTAGTGTTTTAGCTCCACATTTTGAGCAAACAATAAAACTAGGCTCTTTAATAAAGAGATGCATTCTACTGTTGTTTCTTCTTCTATTCGTATGTTTTCCTCTTGGAACTGCCATAATGTTATTAATATATCAGAATTATTTTAATTTTACAATACCTTAAATGTTTTTCTGTGAATTTTACAAAG
>JBDRFX010000025.1:0-31380 GCA_043818355.1 Patescibacteria group bacterium | reverse complement strand
GCTTTGATTCTTTCTTTTTCAACCCTGCTTAGCAGATTTTTAGGTGTTTTGAGAGATTGGTTGTTAGCAGATAAATTCGGGGCAGGAGAATTATTAGATATATATTTCACAGCTTTTAGGATTCCTGATTTTGTTTATAATATTTTAATTGCTGGAGGAGTAGTTGTCGCTTTCTTGCCCATATTTTCTGAATACTATGCTAGAGACAAAGAAAAAGCATTCAAATTTGCTTCTAATTTAATAAATATATTTTTTGTTTCTTTGTCTTTTATATCCTTAATTTTGTTTTTTATTTCACCAGAGTTAATTAAATTTATTGCTCCAGGTTTTTCTTTAGAGGCTCAAACACAGTGCGTTATTCTAACCAGAGTAATGTTATTGAGTCCAATCTTGCTTGGACTGTCTAGCGTTTTTTCTGGAATGTTGCAGTATTTTAATAAGTTTTTGATTTTCTCTTTTTGTCCTCTTTTTTATAATCTAGGTATTATTTTAGGTATATTTTTATTGTCTCCTAAATTCGGAATTTTAGGCGTTTGTTTCGGTGTTGTTTTGGGAGCATTTTTGCATCTTATAATTCAAGTTCCATCAGCCATGGAATCAGGCTTTAAGTTTTCTTTTGGCATTGATTTTAAAGCAGAGGGATTAAAAGATGTTTTTAGGCTTATGATTCCCAGAATATTTGGCATAGCTTCTCAACAAATTAATTTAATTGTTATTGGTGCTATTGCTTCTACTTTAGTTGAAGGCTCTGTTTCTATATTTAATTTTTCTAATAATTTGAGATATCTACCTATTGGAATAATAGGTGTTTCTTTTGCTGTATCAGCTTTTCCGAAATTCACTCAACTTGAAGCTGAGAAAAAAAGGAAAGAGTTTTTAAAAAGTTTTTGGTCTGTTTTTAATAAAATTCTTTATTTAGTTTTACCAGCCAGTTTATTGATTTTTATTTTTAAAGACTTAATAGTAGATATTGTTTTAACTCATGGTCAGTTTTCCAACTCTTCTTCTGTTTTAACATCAGCTAGTTTGGGTTTGTTTTGTTTAAGCATACCTGCCTCAGCTTTAATTTCTTTATTATTAAGAGGATTTTTTGCCTTAAAGGACACTAAGACGCCTACTGCTATTGCCTTTTTTATGGTTATATTAAATATTGCCTTAAGCTTTTGGTTTGTTAGTAATCCGCCTAGTATTATTTATTATTTTGTTTTAAGGGAAATGAAGGGAGTTGAAGTTTTAGGATTGCCTCTGGCTTTTTCTGTATCATCTATTTTTCAGTTTTGTTTACTCTTAATTTTCTTTTTGAAGAAGAATGAAGAATATTAGAAATTTTGTTATTATTTCACATATTGATCATGGTAAATCTACTCTAGCAGATAGGTTTTTGGAAATTACCAATACTGTTCCTAAAACTAAAATGCATTCTAGATTTTTAGACACCATGGACTTAGAACAAGAAAAAGGGATTACTATCAAGATGCAACCTGTCAGGATGAATTATAGCCATGGTGGAAAAGACTATATTTTTAATTTAATTGATACTCCAGGTCACATAGATTTCAATTATGAAGTTTCTAGAAGTTTAGTTGCTGTTGAGGGAGCTTTGTTGTTGGTAGATATTACTAAAGGAATTCAAGCTCAAACAATTCATAATTTAGACTTAGCTAAAAAACAAAATTTAAAAATTATTGCAGCTGTTAATAAAATAGATTTAGCTCAAGGAGACATTGAGGGTTCTAAAAAAGAACTAGCTCAATTACTAGAGATCTCAGAAGATGAGATTTTTATGATTTCTGGGAAAAATGGTACCAATGTAGATAAGATTTTAGAGGCTGTTATTGATGTGCCTCTACCTACAGGAGATATCAATAAACCACTTAAAGCTTTAATTTTTGATTCTAAATTTGATGCTTTTAAGGGGATTTTGGCTTTTATCAGAGTTTTTGATGGTGAGATTAAAAGGGGAGACGCTTTTTATTTAATGGCAGCAGAGAGTGGTGGCGAAGCGAAAGAGGTTGGTATTTTTAGTCCTGATTTGAGACCCATAGATTCTTTAAAGGCGGGGGAAATAGGATATTTGGCTACAGGAATTAAAGAGCCAGATTTAGTGAGAGTTGGAGACACTATTGTGAATCCCAGAGAAAAATTATCTGTTCAAGCGTTACCAGGATATAAAGAGCCAATGCCAGTGGTATTTGCTAGTTTTTATCCCGAAAATTCTGATGATTTTGATTTATTAAAAAAAGCCTTATCCCAATTAAAACTTAATGACGCAGCTTTGATTTTTGAACCAGAAACTAAAAGTGTTTTGGGTAGAGGATTCCGTTGTGGTTTTTTGGGTTCTCTTCATATTGAAATTACTTCAGAAAGATTATTCAGAGAGTTCGGTTTAGAGTTAATTATTTCTAGGCCACAAGTTTCTTATCAAATTATTGACAATAAAAATCAAGAAAAGATAATCTATTCAGTTAGTGATTGGCCAGAAGATTCACAAATTAAAGAAGCTAAAGAGCCATGGGTTAAAGTAGAGATTATTACTCCAAGCGAATTTTTAGGTAGTATTTTGGATCTTTTAAAACAATCCAGAGGAATGCATATTGAAACAAAGTACATGCTTTCTAAAATGCTTTTGATTTATGAAGTACCATTAAGAGAAATAATTATTGATTTTTATGACAATCTTAAAGGGATTAGTCAGGGATTTGCTTCTATGAATTATGAACTTTTGGACTATAAGCATAGTGATTTGGTAAAGCTAGAAATTTTAATTGGAGGAGAGCCAGAAGAAACATTCTCTAGAGTTGTGCCCGTGAATAAGGCTCAAGAAGAGGGAAGTAGCATGGTGAAGAAATTAAAAGAAATTTTACCACATCAACAATTTTCTGTTCCATTGCAGGCGGTAGTTGGTGGTAAGGTTTTGGCTAGAGAAACAATTAAAGCTCGTAGGAAAGACGTAACAGCTCCTCTTTACGGAGGAGATGTAACAAGGAAAAGAAAGTTATTAGAAAGACAAAAAAAGGGTAAAAAAGAAATGAAAGAAAAAAGCAGGATTCATATCCCTCCAAAGATTTTTTTGGAGATGTTTCGTAGTTGACTCAAAACCCAAAAAGTTTAAAATTAGAATAGTGGAGCCAGTATCATGAGTACTGTGCTCAGAATTATTAAAGAAACAGCAAAAACCCAGAATACCCTTAAAATCTTTTTTTGAGAAAATTTTTTCATATATATATGGTAACAAAAAACAAAAAAGTTAAAAAGACCAATCCCAGAAAAGATCTTTATCCTATTTTTTTCCTAATTATTTTAAGCATATTCCTCTTATTGATTATTGTCTCTGATATAAAGATAAGATCGAAAAGAGCAGAAATGTCAAAAGAAATAGAAAGATTAGAAGAAGAAGTGAAGGCTCTGGAAAACAGAACCTCTGATTTACAATTAGGCATTTCTGAGGCCGACAAAGATGCTTATTGGGAAGAAAGAGCCAGAGATCAGGGACTTGTTAAGGAAGGGGAGAAGCCAGTAGTTGTTATTCCTCCTGATGGATCAGATGAAGATTCAGGTGAGATTAATGAAGATTTAGGCTTTTGGAGCAATATAATAGAAAAAGTCAAAAGGTTTTTGCGAGAGTAATTCAGTGGTAGAATGCATCCTTCCCAAGGATGAAGTCGCGGGTTCGAATCCCGTCTCTCGCTCTGTGCAAAAAATATTAATTCTAAAAAAAAATGAAAATAGGAACAGTAAGAGAAATCAAAGATAATACAGAAACAAGAGTTGGATTGACTCCTCAAACAATAAAGGAATTAACCGCTTTGGGGCATGAAGTTTTAGTTGAAAAAGGAGCAGGCTTAAAATCCCAAATTTCTGATGAAGAATATACTCTAGCAGGAGCTGAGATTGTTGAAGAAGCCAAGAGCGTTTGGGAGGGAGTGGATTTGATGGTTAAGGTAAAAGAACCACAAAAAGAAGAATTTGAATATTTAAGAGAAGATTTGATACTGTTCACTTATTTGCATTTAGCAAATCCTGCTAATAAGGAACTAACTGAAAGATGTGTTGAAAGCAAAGGAACATTTATTGCCTATGAAACAATTGTTTTAGAAGACAGAACAATTCCTTTATTGGCTCCAATGAGTGAAGTAGCAGGGCACAGAATTATTGATATTTGTAGTGAATATTTAGCTTCTCCCAAAGGGCTTTCCAATAAAATGATTAATAGGATTAGGGGAAAAGCTGGTAAGGTTTTAATTATTGGAGGTGGAGTAGTTGGAGAGGCTTCTGCTCATTGTGCTTTAGGTAGAGGAGCTGATGTTGTTGTCCTAGAACTAAGAGAAGATAAAAGAATAGAATTGCAAGCAAGGCTACAGCCATTAGCAGATGCATTCGGTGCTGGTCTAAAGATTCTAGAATCTACTAAAGAAGTTTTAGGTCAAGAGCTAGAAAACGCAGATATAATTATTGGTTCAATATATATTAAAGGAACTAGGGCAGACAGGCTCATTAAAACAGAAATGCTGGACATTATGAAAGAGGGAGCTGTGATTGGAGACGTTGCTATTGATCAAGGAGGAGTATGTGAATTTTCTAAGATTACGCATATTAATCATCCTGAAATTATTGTAGAAGGACCACAGACAGGTAAAAAGATTATTTATATTGGTATTCCCAATATTCCAGGGACTGTTGGAGCAACTTCAACTCATGCTTTGAACACAGCTACCAGAGAATATGTTAAAAAGATAGCTGAAGGGGGAATGAAAGCTATTTTGTCTGATTCGGGTTTGAGGCAGGGAGTTAATGTTATTAATGGATATATTACCCTAGAACCTGTGGCCAAAGAACATGGTTTTAATGATAAATTTAAATCATTAGACGAAGCAGCTAATTAAAAAGATTGACTATTTTTCACCAAAGACTCCAATTAAATTGGAGTTTTTCGTTGTAAAATATGATTTTTATGATAAAATAAGCCAATAATATAAGGAAAACCGGCGGAATCTGCCGAGGTAGCTCAATGGCAGAGCAACGGTATCGTAAACCGTAGGTTGGAGGTTCAACTCCTCTCCTCGGCTCAAAGAACAGTATGAATAATTTTGAAAGTAAAAAAGAAGATTTAAAAAATAGGCTCCTCATCCTTGAGGACTGTCTTTGACCTAGGAGAGAAACAAAAGTTAATTGAAGGTTTAAGAAAAGAAATAGAGCAACCTAATTTTTGGGATAATAAGGAGAGAGCCATAGAGGCAAGTCAAGAGTTAAGCGAAACAGAAGAAGAGATCAAGGTTTTTTTAAAACTTAAAAATGATTTAGATGATTTTTCTCAACTCGTTAATGAAATTGATGACGAAAAAGGGTTAGAGAAAGAAATCAAAGACATTGAAAAGAGAATTGAAGAAAAAGAAACAGAAATTTTTCTTTCTGGTAGATATGACTCTCAAAACGCTGTTTTATCAATTTTTGCTGGAGCAGGAGGTAGGGACTCGCAAGATTGGGCAACAATGCTTTTAAGAATGTATGAAAGATATGCAGAAAGAAAAGACTGGAAGGTTAAATTTTTGAATGAATCTTTTGGAGAGGCAGGAGGGCCTGATGGAAGAATTGGAATTAAATCAGTTACAATGGAAATTAAAGGAAAGTTTTCTTTTGGCATTTTGAAAAAAGAAAATGGAACACATCGCTTGGTAAGAATTTCACCTTTTTCTACTCAAAAATTGCGTCATACTTCTTTTGCTCAAGTTGAGATTATTCCAGATATTTCTGATAAAGATATGGCAGAGATTGAAATAAAACCAGAAGAAGTTAAAATGGATACATTTAGATCATCCGGAGCTGGAGGACAGAATGTTAATAAAAGAGAAACAGCCGTTCGTTTGGTTCATATTCCAACAGGCATTACGGTAACTTGTCAGTCAGAAAGATTGCAAAGTATGAATCGTCAGAAAGCAATGAAAGTTTTAATTGGTAAGTTGTGTCAATTGAAACAATTAGAAGAAGAAAAGAAATTAAAGAAAATTAAGGGAGAAAAAATAGATCCTTCTTGGGGGCATCAGATAAGGTCATATGTTTTACATCCATACAAACTAGTTAAAGATTTGAGAACAGAGGTTGAAACTTCTAATGTTGAAGCAGTGCTCGACGGAGATTTAGATAAATTTATTATAGCTGAGATTAAAAACAAAAATATTTAATGATAATTTTTGACAAAGTTACTAAGATTTATTCACCCGACACAGTTGCTTTAAAAGATGTTTGTTTTGAAATAGAGAAGCAAGAGTTTGTTTCTTTGGTTGGAAAGTCTGGAGCTGGAAAAACCACCTTACTGAAATTGCTTTTAGGACAAGAAAAACCGACTAAAGGTAGAGTTTTGTTCGAAGATAAAAACATTAGTGAGTTAAAGTCAGGAGAATTGCCAGAACTACGCAGAAGAATAGGAGCAGTTTTTCAAGATTATAAACTACTATCTTCCAAAACAGCTTATGAAAACATTGTTTATATTATGGAGGTTTTGGGAAAAACTGATGAAGAAATAGAAAGAGATGTGCCTAAGGTTTTAGAAATTGTTGGATTAACAAATAGAGCTCATCATTTTCCAGCAGAATTATCAGCTGGAGAAAGACAGAGAGCAGCAATAGCCAGAGCTTTAATTCATAGGCCAGATATTATTTTGGCTGATGAACCTACTGGTAATTTAGACCCATATAATACATCAGAGATTACTAGACTTTTATTGAAGATTAATGAGCTTGGCACTACCGTTATATTAGCCACTCATAGTAAGGAGATTATTAATTCTTTGCGCAAAAGAGTCATTACCCTAGAAGATGGTAAATTAATTAGGGATGACCGCAATGGAAGATTTATATTATGATAACAGAACTAAAAAGATCAGCTAAATTAGGTTGGACCAGCTTTACTAGAGATGGGGGAGTTATGGCTACAACTATTTTTATCTTAACCTTAACTGTTTTATTGGTTAGTTCTATTTTTCTTTTGGAAGAGGTAAGCAATATTTTAATTAATAATTTAGAAGAAAAGGTAGATATCTCAGTTTACTTTAAAGAAGAAATTAATGAAGATAATATTCTAAATATTAAAGAAGAAATTAGTCAGATTTCAGCTACTAAGAATGTTAAGTATATTTCTCAAGAGCAAGCTCTAGAGATATTCCTTGAAAGACATAAGGAGGATCCAGTTATTTTAAAGTCTTTGGAGGAAATAGGAACAAATCCCTTTTTAGCTTCTTTGAACATCCAAGCCGATGGGGTTGATGAATACGAAGAAATAGCTGGATTTTTAGAGAATTCTGACTTTAATGATCAGATTGAGAAAATAGACTATTATCAAAGAAAACCCGTTATCGAAAGAATTTTTGCTTTAACCAAGAATTTTAAAAATGTTGGTTTAGCGTTTTCAATAGTTTTAGCATTTTTATCTTTTCTTGTTGTTTTAAACACTACCAGGCTAGCAATCTATAATCTAAGAGAAGAAATTAATGTTCAAAAGTTAGTTGGTGCTTCTAACTGGTTTGTTAGGGGACCATTCTTGTTTCAAGGGATTATTGCTGGGTTTTTAGCATTCTTGATTGCCTTATTTGTATTTTCTTTGACATGTAGAGTGTTTAGCCCTAAGATTCAAATATTATTTTCTGATATTAATGTTTGGCAGTATTTTGCAGATAATATTTTTGTTATCATTTTAATACAGCTTTCAACGGGGATTGGGTTGGGAGTTGTTTCTAGCGCCATTGCTATCAGAAAACACTTAAAGGTATAGTTTTTTGCGGGGTCGTCTAATGGTAGGAAAAATATGGTTATTATGCTATAATCATATAATGACGAAATGTAAAATTTGTGGTAGAAAATTTAAGGCAATAACAAATACCCATTTAAAATCTACACATAACTCTACACTAAAGAGTTATGTAAAACAGTTTGGATCAAAAGATTATAAGCTTATTGCACCTAACCTTTTGCCAAAGAACGATATTAGATTTAAAAATTGGAAAGAAAGTTTAAAAAAAAGAAAATCTTCTTGGTGTAGTGGTCACTCTAAAGAAACACATCCGAGCATTCTTAAAATTTCTAAGACATTTAAGAAGAAAAAAATTGATAATTTCAGTGATTGGCGTAAACAAATGAAAGAAGGTGGCAAGTGGAATTATCCAGAGCTTACCAAGAGTGGTGATTTGGCCGAGCTAATTGGTGTTGTATTGGGTGATGGACATATTTGTAAATTTCCTAGAACGGAAAGTTTGGCTATATTTTCTAATGCCAATAACCCTGGTTTTGTTGAGCGATATGATAATTTATTAGAAAGAATATTTAAGAAAAAACCATATGTTGCTCCCAGCGACAAAGAAGGTAATTGTATTCGCATTAGAATATATCAAAAAAATATAAGCAAAAGATTGGGTATCCCAACTGGCGCGAGGAAGGATGCAAATATAAAAATTCCTCAATGGATTTTAAAAGACAAAGCATATTTAATAAGATGTCTTAGGGGATTATATGAAGCGGAGGGTAGTTTTTCTGTTCATTTGCCCACTTCTACATATAAATTTATTTTTAGCAATTACAATAAAACGCTTTTAGATTTTGTGCAGCGATCTATTCAAAAATTGGGATTTTATGCAAACCAAAGTGGACATAAAGTACAAATATCACGCAAAGAAGAAGTTTATAAGTGTAAAGATTTGATAAGGTTTAGAAAATATTAATTTTGGAGGATCGGCTAACGGTAGGCCCATGGACTCTGACTCCATTAATCTAGGTTCGAATCCTAGTCCTCCAGCATAAACAGCTCGTAATAAAGTAAATTAATAGGTGGCAAAATATGCACTGGGGGCTAATAATTCAAATAATCATTCTAATACTTATAACTGGAGGTGGAATTGGAATGTGTTATTTCTTGGTTAGCAGACTCAAAAGAATAAAGGCAAAAATTCTCATAAGTTTTTTGATATTTGGACTCTTAATAGGTTGCTTTAGTACTTGGATGGGTAAGACAGATTTTGTTGACAAAAAATACACAAAGAGCAATGGTAAGAGTTTTTAGTGGAAAGAATCTTAGAAATCGCTGAAAAGCGGTTTTTTTATTTGCCAGACCTTCTCAATATGATAAAATATAATGCACATAAAAATATATATAAAGAAATGTTTGATCAATTAAAACAATTAAAAGAATTACAAAACATTAAAAGTTCTTTAGAAAAAGAGAAAGTTGAGATAGAGAAAGAAGGAACTAGAGTTGTGGTAAACGGTAAAATGGAAATAGAAGAGATTGAGATTAATGAAGAGCTATCTAAAGAAAAACAAGAAGAGATTTTGAAAGTTTGTATCAATGAAGGTTTTAAAAAAATTCAAATGAATATGGCTCACAAAATGTCACAGATGGATAATTTTTTTAAGTGACAAAAAATTGTAAAAATATCCCCAAAATGTTTTTTACGGGGAAACGTTAACTAATAATTAAAATGAATAAAATTGGTATAGTAGCGGGCGTATATCCTGGTTTACCTCAAAACATTCTCAATGAAAATCAGATAGAAGCAATTGATGCTAAGTTAGATTGGCCTGAGTTAGCAGAACAAACAGGGCAAAATACTTTTGAGAAGATGAGAGAAATAGACAGAAAGGGATTAGTGAGTTTTGGCAAAACATCTCAGCCGTCACCCAAAAACTTTTTAGATGCGTATCAAAGGAAGTTTGATGAAGGATATTCTCAAGTTATTTGTATTAATGTCACCTCAAAATTATCCGGGACACACAACTCAGCTCTTCAAGCAATAAAATATTTGCCCGAAGACAAGCAAGATAAGATTTTTGTTTTTGATACCTTGTCGGCTAGTGTGGGTCAGGGCATGTTTGTTCTTAAAGCTGTTGAATTGATTAAGCAAGGGAGAACAGCAGAAGAAGTTATTGCTGGATTGAATCAGCTTTTATTAAATTTGAGAACTTTTATTGTTTTTGAAAATTTAAAATGGCTTGAGAAATCAGGAAGAATTTCATCTTTAGCTTCTACAATAGCCAGTAAAATGGCTCAGTCAGGTATTCGTCCATTAATGTCTTTTGTTGAAGGAAAATTAAAACCAGTTGGAGTTAAGATGGGAGTTAAAGAAGTTGCCCAGGCTTTGTTTTTACAGTTTAAAAAAGAGAATGAAGTTATTAATTTAGAAGGAAAGACAATTAAAATTGCCATTGCTCATGGTGATGACATGGAGGGAGCTCAGAAATTAAAAAGATTAATTGAAGAAGGCTTTCCCCAGGCAAATGTTTTATTTATTAACATGCTTCATGATCTTATAGGAACAATTGCAGGGCCAAATACTCTAGCCGTTGCTTGGTATGTTGAATAAGAGAATGAAACTTAATGTGTTATATGAAGACAATCATTTGATTGCAGTTGAGAAGCCAGCTGGTGTTTTGGTTCAGGGAGATAAAACAAAAGACATATCTTTAATGGATGAAGTGAGGGGTTTTTTAAAAAATAAATATGAAAAACCTGGTAATGTATTTTTAGGTTTAATCCATCGTCTAGATAGACCTGTTTCAGGTATTGTTTTGTTTGCCAAAACCAGCAAAGGAGCTTCAAGGATTTCAGAGCAATTTAGGAATCATGATGTTGAAAAAATTTATCATGCTGTGGTTAAGGGAAAGCCACAAACTATCAAGGGGACGTTAGTTGATTATTTAAAAAAAGACAAAGAAAAGAATAAGGTTTTTCTAATATCAGAACTCAAGAAAGGATTTTTAAGAGCAGAATTGTTTTATCAAGTTATATTTTCTAATGAGAAATATTCTTTATTAAGAATTGAATTGAAAACAGGGAGATCTCATCAAATCAGAGTTCAACTTTCTAATATTGGCTGTCCAATTGTGGGAGATATTAAATATGGGGGAAAAGCTTTATCAGATAAGAGTATTTGTCTGTCAGCCAATCAATTATCATTTAAGCTGGCCACTCAAGAAGATAGAAAGGATTTAAAGATAATGTTACCCAAAGAATGGAAAAAATATGTTAAAATAATAGAATAATATAAGAGAAAAATTGAATTAAAATTATTAGTAACATATACTGGATTAATGGCTAAGAAAAAGATAAAAAAATCAATCAAAGAGTCCGTTAAAACGGTTCCATCAAGACCAAAATTTTTTACTGCTAAAAAAATCAAGATTAGAGTGATTGGTCTTGGGGGAGGAGGAAGTTCTATTGTTTCAGAATTAGCTTCAAGAATGAGCAAGATTAGTTTTGTTGTTGCTAATACAGATCTTCAGGCCCTTAAGACTTCTAGTAAAAAAGCTATACACTTTAAGTTTGGAGAAAGAATTACGAGAGGATTGGGAACGGGAATGAATCCTGATTTAGGAAGAGAAATAGCCCTAGAAGAAAAAGAAAGAATCCAAAAATTATTAGAAGGATATGATTTTTGCATTATAGTAGGATGTTTAGGAGGAGGAACCGGATCAGGGGCTGCTCCTGTTTTTGCTAAAATTTCTCAGGAATTGGGAAATATTACTTATGGAATTTTTACACTACCCTTCAATTTTGAAGGAGAAAGAAAAATGGAAATCGCTAAAGAGGCTTTGGGCAAATTAAGAAGTAAATTAGACATCTATTCCATCATTCCCAACGAGAGAATTTTTAATATTATTGACAAGAAAACTCCCCTCAAAGAAGCTCTTTCAATAATTAATAATAATTTGTCACAAAGTCTGGAGGGACTAATTGAAATGGTTTATACTTCTGGTTTAATTAATATTGATTTTGCTGATTTTAAAACAATTATTTCTGGCTTAAACAACAAAGGCAAAAAAACCATGGGTCAGTTGGCCTATTTGAACACACATTCTATTAATAGGAATAAAGGAACAGTTAAAAATTTGATTGAAGGCGTTTTAAACAACCCCCTCTATCCTTATAGTGTTAGTGGAGCCAAGGGAGTTTTGTTAAATATCGCAGGAGAGAAAGATTTATCTCTCACAGAGGTAAATAGTATTTCAAAAACTATTTCTGATCTTGTTCATCCTGAGGCAAAAATTATTTTTGGTATTTCTCAAAAGAAAAAATATTCAGGAGTTATTAAAACAACTGTTTTGGCGGCTGGCTGTTCAGCGAAAATATTTTCTTCTAAAATAAAGAGTAAGCCAAAGAAAAAGAGAGTGGAGTCCAAGAAGATAGAAGTTGAAGAGAAGCCAAAAGAAGAACCAAAAGAAGAATTAAAAGAGAAAATGATAAAGCTTAAGAAGAAAAAAATTAAAAAAATTGTGCAAAAACCTTCTGTGAAGAAAGTCGTGAAGAAGATTGTTAAGGAAAAAAAGATAGAAAAAAAAGTTATGCCTCCACGTCCTAAAATAGACATGAAGAAAAGAGCTATAGCTCTTAAGGCTCTGCAAGAAGAAATGGATTCAAAGATAAGAAAGAATGCCTTGCAGATTAAAAAAGAAACAGAAGAAGAAGAAAGAGAAATGTTAGAACAAGAGAAAATATGGGAAACACCGGCCTTTTTAAGAAAAAATCCCATTCAAGATAAATAATTTTATTCAAATTAATTTAAAATCAATACTATGATTCAAATTGATAAAAACATTCTAAAAGATATTTTCCCACCAAGGCCAGAAGGAGTATATTTTCCTAAATATTCTTTTGGTTTCTTACTTATTATAGGGGGTGGAGAATTTTATTCTGGACCACCAGCTATTTCAGCTTTGGCTGCCTATAACGCAGGAGTTGATAGAGTGAGAATAGTTGCTCCCAAAAGAGCAGCTGACATCATTGCTAGTTTTTCGCCCAATTTAGCAACAGTTCCTCTCGACGGAGAAAGAATTAATAAAAAACATTTAGCAGAGTTGTTAACCATGGTCAGATCGGTTGAAGAGGTTTCCAAAGGCAATATGGCAGTTTTGATTGGTGGGGGTATGGGCAGATCTAAAGAAACCAAAGAAACAATCGTTGAATTTCTTAGTGAAATTGATTGCAAGACCGTGATTGATGCTTCGGCTATTCACGCTTTAGAAGGTCGTGTTGATTTAATTAAGGATAAGCCTTTCTTAATTACTCCTCATAGTTTTGAATTTTTAGTTTTAACTGGAAGAGCTATTCATGGGTTATCTCATGAAGAAAAAGTTAAAGCTGTTCAAGAAGAAGCTGAAAGATTGGGAACAACAATTCTTTTGAAAGATAAACCTGATATAGTTTCAAATGGAAGAGAAGTTGCATTGAATAAAGCAGGTAGTCCATATATGTCAGTTGGAGGCACAGGAGATACCTTAGCCGGAATTTGTGGAGCTTTAATGGCTAGAAGAGAAATATCACCATTTGTTGCAGCTCAAGCAGGGGTTTTCATTTCTGGTAGAGCTGGCGAAATCACAGCTAAAAGATTAAAAGAAGGATTAACGGCTACCGAAGTCATTAAAGACATTCCCGAAGTTTTACATTTATGATATACGATTTAATTATTATTGGTGCTGGTCCAGCTGGTGTCACAGCTGGTATTTATGGAGCTCGTCAAAGATTAAAAACCCTGGTTATTACCAAGGGTTTTGGCGGTCAGTTGAATAAGAAAGCTGTGAATATTGAGAATTATCCCGGACTTTCCAATACTTCTGGTATGGATTTGGTCGAAATGTTTAAAAAACACCTAGAAGAAACTGAAACTACTATTGAAGTGGTTGGAGTAACTAAAATTGAGAAAAAAGATAATTTATTTTTGATTACAACAGGAGACGAAAAGGAGTTTGTTTCTCATTCTGTGATAATAGCCTCTGGTGCTGACCCAAGACCACTTGAAGTGGAAGGGGAGAAAGAGTTTATTGGTAAAGGAGTAAGCTATTGTGCTCTTTGTGATGGAGCCATGTTTAAAGACAAAGAAGTTATTGTTGTTGGGGGTGGCAATTCAGCTTTTGAAACAGCCATATTCTTGAGTAAGATAGTTAAAAAAATATATGTTTTAGAGTATGGAGAAAAAATAGGGGCTTTTAAAGACAATCAAGAAATTCTTGAAAAATTAGGCAAGGCAGAGATTTTAACAATGTCTGTTTTAAAGAAAATCAATGGAGATAAATTCGTGAATTCTGTTGTTTATGAAGATAGAAAAACAGGAGAAGAAAAGAAATTAGACATTAGTGGTATTTTTGTAGAAATAGGATATCAGCCAGCTACTTCTTTTGTGAAAGAGTTAGTTAATTTTAGTGAAAGAGATGAAATTGCTGTTAACCCTATTACTTTTGAAACTAAAACACCAGGACTGTTTGCTGCGGGGGATGTTAATGATGGAAGGTATAAACAAGTAGTTATAGCTTGTGCAGAAGGAGCTATTGCTGCTCTTTCCGCTTTTGAGTATTTGTCTAAAATATAATGAAAATTCAAAGCATTAAAGCTAGGGAAATATTGGACTCAAGAGGTAATCCTACCGTTGAAGTGGACTTAACTACTGATGATGGTGTTTTTAGATCGTCTGTTCCTTCTGGATCTTCTACTGGTACACATGAGGCCTTTGAGTTAAGGGATACGAAAGACCAAGAAAGATATTCCGGTAAAGGAGTTTTAATGGCTGTTAAAAATGTTAATGATGTTATTGCTCCCAAGCTAGAGGGAATGAATGTTTTGGGTCAAGAAAAGATAGATAAATTTATGATTGATTTAGATGGTACAGAGAATAAGTCTAAGCTTGGAGCTAATGCCATATTGGGGGTCTCTCTGAGCGTCTGTAGGGCTGCAGCTGCCTCAAAAGAGGTGAATGTATATGAATATATCAGTACATTGTCTGGGAGCAAAGCTAGCATGCCAAAACCTTGTTTTAATATTATTAATGGTGGTTCTCATGCTGGCAATGGCTTAGATATTCAAGAATTCATGATTGTTCCTCAATCAGAAAGATTTTGTGAAAATCTTGAAGCGGGAGTAGAGGTTTATAATGCTCTTAAGGAAATATTGAAAAAAGAATATGGAGAAGAAGCTGTTAATTTAGGAGATGAAGGAGGGTTTGCCCCCCCCATTGAAACAGCAACAAGAGCACTTGATTTAATACAAATGGCTTTTGAGAAATCAAACCACACCGATGTTAAAATTGCGCTCGACATTGCCTCGTCCAGTTCAGAAAAGAGTCATGACTTTGATTTTTATCTAAAGCTTATTGAAAAATATCCCATTATAATATTAGAAGATCCATTTTCCGAAGATGATTGGGATAATTTTCAAGATATTACCCAGAAGTTAGGAAAAGAAATAATTATAATTGGAGATGATTTATTGGTTACAAATCCTCAAAGAATTGAAAAGGCTCAAGAGAAAAAAGCATGTAATGGTCTTTTGCTAAAATTAAATCAGATAGGAAGTGTTACTGAGGCCATTAATGCATTTAATTTAGCCAAATCATCTAATTGGAAGGTAATGGTTTCTCATCGTTCAGGAGACACTGCTGATAATTTTATTTCAGACTTGGCAGTCGGATTGGGGGCTGACTTTATCAAGTCAGGAGCTCCAGCTAGAGGAGAAAGGGTAGCAAAATATAATCAATTATTAAGAATTGAAGAAAATTTTAAATAATATGCCAAAGCTATTTTTGTTAAGACATGCTCAGTCACAATGGAATTTAGAAAATAGATTCTCTGGATGGACAGACGTTCCTTTAAGTGAGAATGGAATTAAAGATATTAAAAAAATATCTAAAAAGCTTGGTAAAGTACGAATTGACGTTGTCTATACTTCGCCATTGATAAGAAATAGAGAAACTGCTTTAGAATTAATTAGATTTTCTAAGAGACCATATCCCATTTTTAGGTATTTTGAAGGAAAAATGAAAGAATGGGCTCATTTTGAAGAATTAAATAAAGATTATACTCCTGTTTATGTCACAGAAAAATTAAATGAAAGATATTATGGTAGCTTGCAGGGAAAGAATAAAGAAAAAGTTATTAAAAAATACGGAGAAAAAAAAGTTCAATTATGGAGAAGGGGATTTGACAACGATCCTCCAGGAGGAGGAGAAGGGTTAGACGAAGTTTTTAGAAGAACTACTCCGTTTTTCAAAAAATATATTGAAAAAGATTTAAAGAAGGGTAAGAATGTATTGATTGTTTCTAGTCATAATGCCTTAAGAGCTATCATTAAATACGTGGATAATGTTCCTAAAAATGAAGTTATGGGCATAGAAATGAAACCTGGAACATTAATACAATATAATATGAACAATAATTTTAAAATTAAAGAAAAAAAAGTTTTTTAATTTTTCAAAATAATACTTTACAGAATAAGGGTTTTCTTGTAGATTAAATTCATATGAAAAATATTTTAAAAAGATTTTTAAATCCGTTTGTTCTAATTATGGGAGTTTTGGCTCTTCTTGCCATTGTTTTTATTTATGGCCAAGAAGCAAAAACAAAAACAGTACTCTCTTCTGAGGTTGTTGCTGAAAGAGCTTTGAATTATATCAATGAGAATATGATGTCAGGAGACCTTACAGCTTCTTTGATTAATATTGAGAAATCGGGTGATTTGTATAAGATTGGTCTTAAAATTGATGGCCAAGAATATACTTCTTATGCCTCCTTGGACGGTAGCTTGTTGTTCCCCGAAGGAGTAAGTTTAGTGAAAGAAGAGGTTATAGTTGAAGAAGAACCCGAGGGAATGGTTATTGAAGATGAAGATGTTTTGTCCTCTTTGGCTAAATGTCTAACAGATAAAGGATTTAAGTTTTATGGAGCTAGTTGGTGTGGTTATTGTCAAAAACAAAAAGAATTATTTAAAGGAGCAGTTGTTGACTTGCCATATATTGAGTGTGCGATAGAAGGTCAAGACGAAATTGCAAAAGAATGTGTAGACGCTGGCGTTTCTAGTTTTCCAACATGGAGATTGCCAGACGGAACAAATTCTTCAGGATTTAAAAAGTTTGAAGAACTTATAGAGATTTCAGGGTGTTCTATTGAAAATTAATGATGAAATTTAAAAAATGGTTAAAGTATATTCAACTCCGTTTTGTGTGTATTGTGTTACCTTAAAACAATATCTCAAAGATCATAGTATTGATTTTGAAGATATTGATGTTTCTCAAGACCAAGCCTTGCAAAAAGAAATGATTGAAAAGTCAGGACAAATGGGTGTTCCTGTGATAGATATAGATGGAGAAATTATTGTTGGTTTTGACAAAAACAGGATTGCTGAACTTCTTAAAATTAATTAAATAATTAAAAGGCAATATGTCCATTAAAGTTGCAATTAATGGTTTTGGTAGAATTGGCAGAGCTACCTTTGAAAATATTTTACAGAATCATCCAAAGTTAGAAGTGATAGCTATTAATGATTTAACTAATGCTCAAACTCTAGCTCATCTTTTGAAGTATGATTCTATTTATGGTCAACTAAATGAAAAAGTTAAGTTCTCTGAAGGACAATTAATTGTTGGAAGTAAAAAAATTATAGTTTTAGCTGAAAAGAATCCTACTAAACTGCCTTGGAAGAAATTGAAGGTTGACGTTGTTTTGGAATGCACGGGAATTTTTAGAGACTTAAGGGGAGCACAACAACACATTAATGCTGGAGCTAAAAAGGTTATCATTTCAGCTCCTAGCAAGGGAGATGGTATTCCATCTTTTATTTTGGGAGTTAATGAGGAACAGTATAATTCTAAAAAGGATCATATTGTTGATATGGGATCTTGTACAACCAACTGCCTAGCCCCTGTTGCTAAAGTATTGAATGATAATTTTGGAATTATTTCAGGTTTTATGACCACAGTTCATAGTTATACTAATGATCAAAAAATTTTAGATTTGCCTCATAAAGATTTAAGAAGGGCTAGGGCAGCAGCTATTAATATTATTCCAACCACTACAGGAGCAACAAAAACTATCGGGAAAATTATACCAGAATTAAAAGGAAAATTAGATGGGACTGCCTTAAGGGTTCCCACGCCCATTGTTTCAATTATTGAATTAGTTTGTAGAGTGCGAAAGGATGTGACTGTAGATAAAGTTAATAAAGCTTTTAAGAAAGCAGAAAAAACTTTAAATGGGATATTGAGAGTAGAAGAAAATGAATTGGTTTCTACAGATTTTATCGGAGATTCTTATTCAGCAATCGTAGATGCTTCATCCACTCAGATTGTTGACGATATGGTTAAGATGTCAGCTTGGTATGATAATGAATGGGCTTATTCAGCAAGGTTGGCAGCTTTTGCTGAGTTTATTGGTAAGAAATTATAATCGAAGCGATTATTTCTAAAAAGCTAGAAAGTCCCTTAATGAGGGGCTTTTTGATTTGTTTAATTTCTGTTAAAATAGATTAATATGGCTTTATTAAGTTTTAGTGAAACTAAAAAGATTTTTTTAAAATACAAGCTACCAATTTTATCGGCTGAACTTTTTGAGTCTGAAAAAGAAGCTTTAATCTCTGCTAAAAAAATAGGGTTTCCTGTAGTTTTAAAAATTTGGTCTTCCAATATTCTACACAGAACAGATATTGGTGGAGTGAAGGTCGGGATTAATAATGAAAAGGATTTCAAACAAGCCTTTTTTAATTTGCAAAAAATTAAAAATGTTGAAGGAATAATAGTTCAGAAAATGGGAGAAGGAAAACAATTATTTCTAGGGATGAAAAGAGATGGGCAGTTTGGTCCAGTTATTGCTTTTGGGCTAGGAGGAATATTTGTTGAAGTTTTAAAAGATGTATCTTTCAGAGTTTGTCCTGTTTCTAGATCGGAAGCTCAAAAGATGATTAAAGAAATTAAAGGCTTTCCAATATTAAAAGGACAAAGAGGGCAAGATGGTATTAATATAGAAGCTTTGATTAATTTAATTCTTAAAATATCCAAGCTTTCTTTAGAAGAAAATCAAATTAAAGAGATAGACTTTAATCCTGTTATTGCTGACGCAAAAAAGATTCTTTTAGCAGACTTTAAAATTATTATATGATGAAATTACATACATATAAATTTTAAAGAATTTCATCAAATAATTTTATTCATTTAAAAAACTAGGCAAGTAAAATGATTTTGAATTTAAATAGAATTTTTAATCCTCAATCTATTGCTATTATAGGAGCTTCTAATGAAGTTAATTCAGTTGGTTTCGGGTTAACTAAAAATGCCCTAGAAGGATCTTCTCAAAGAAAAATTTTTGTGATTAATCCTTTCCACGACAAAGTTTTAGGCTTAAAGTGCAAACCATCAGTGCTTTCCATAAAAGATAGAGTTGATTTGGCTATCGTTGCTGTTCCAACCAAGATTATTGAGAGCGTTATTGAAGAGTGTTGTCAAAAGAAAGTAGGAGGTATTATTGTAATCTCAGCTGGCTTTGCAGAAGTAGGAGAAGATGGAAAATATTTGCAAGAAAAAATTTCTAATATTGCCAAAAAAGCCAAAATTCCCTTAATGGGTCCTAATTGTTTGGGTATTATCAGGCCATCAAAGAAATTGAATGCTTCTTTTGCACCCGCAACCCCAAAAAGTGGTGGGGTAGCTTTTGTTTCTCAATCAGGAGCTCTCATTGATTCTGTTATAGATGGAGCGGTTAATAATAATTATGGATTTTCTTCTCTTATTTCTTATGGAAATGAAGCTGACATTGATATATGTGATTTTCTTTTATGGCTCAAGAAAGATAAAGAGACAAAGGCTATAGCTATTTATCTTGAAGGATTGAAAGATGGTAAAAAATTCATGAAGGTAGCCAAAGAAGTTTCAAAACAAAAACCTATTGTTATTATTAAGGCTGGAAAAACAGAAGAGGGGAGAAAAGCTGTTAGTACTCATACAGCCTCTTTAGCTGGAAGCTACAAAGTTTATTCCGCTGCTTTTGCTCAATCTGGAGTTATTGAAGTTGATATAGTAGAAGATCTTTTGGGCGTTGCCAAAGTTTTATCTGAAAATAAGAAATGTAAAAACGGAGTTGGTATTATTACCAACGGAGGAGGAGCTGGGGTTTTAATGACAGATTATTGTACGCAATTAGGAATTAATATTCCTGATTTAGATAAGAAAACAATTGCTAAATTACAAAATTTAAGCTCCAAGCATTCTATTATTACCAGAAAGAATCCTTTAGATTTGTTGGGTGACGCTCAGCCTGAGAGATATGCAATGGCGCTTGAGGCATTATTGAGCCAAAAAAACATTCATTCTATTGTTGTAATTCAAACTTTGCAGATTATGACTGAAGTTGAAAAAAATGCTAAAATTATCATTGAGAAAAGAAATAAATATAAAGATAAACCAATTTTGACAGCCTTTTTGGGTGGATCATTAAGTAAAAAAGGCATTGAATTATTAGAAAAGAATAATATTTCTAATTTTTCTGAATTAAAAAGAGCGTCAGTCGCTTTAAAAGTTTTAATTAAATGAATAAAGAAAAAAACTTCCAAAAAAATATTCTCTGGTTGAAAGAAATCTCTATAAAAGACGTTGGCTTGGTTGGTGGTAAGAATGCTTCTTTGGGAGAAATGTTTTCTAAGTTGACTCAAAAAGGAGTTAATATTCCTGATGGATTCACTTTAACATCCCATGCTTATAGATATTTCTTAAGATACAACAAACTAGATGAAAAGCTGATAGATATCTTTAATAAATTTGATGCCAAAGACATTAAAAGTTTACAAAAGACAGGGAAAAAAGCCAGACGTTTGATTTTAAAAGGTAAATTTCCTAAAGACTTAGAGGAAGAAGTAATTAATAATTATCGCTTGTTGTCTCAAAAATATAATGAAAGACATACAGATGTAGCAACTAGAAGTTCAGCCACTGCTGAAGATTTGCCAGGAGCATCTTTTGCTGGCCAACATGAAACATTTTTAAACATTAAGGGAGAAAGAGAAGTGTTGCAAGCTGTTAGAAAATGTATGGCTTCTTTGTTTACTAATAGAGCCATAGCATATAGAGAAGAAAAGGGCTTTATGCATTTAGAAATAGCTTTATCTGTTTGTATACAAAAAATGGTAAGATCTGATTTATCTTCTTCTGGAATTATGTTTACCGTTGATACAGAAACAGGATTTGAAAATGTCGTTTTAATTAATTCTATTTGGGGATTAGGGGAAATGATTGTTCAGGGAAAAATTACCCCAGATCAATTCTATGTTTTTAAACCAACCCTAAAACAAGGCTACAAATCTATTATTGTAAAGAATTTGGGCAGGAAGGATAGAAAATACGTTTACTCTAAAAGAGGAGGACTAAAAGAAGAAAACGTTGAACAGGGCAAGCAAAGAATTTTTAGTATAACAGATCAAGAGATTTTGAAATTAGCCAAATGGGCTTGTATTGTAGAAGATCATTATGGCAAGCCTCAAGATTTGGAGTGGGCTAAGGATGGAGATAGTAATGAATTATTTATTGTTCAATCTAGACCAGAAACAGTTCATGCTATGAAGAAGGGCAATATTTATACAGAATATGAAATTAATACTAAGAGTGCCCCGATTTTAATTGGCATTGCTGTTGGAGATAAAATTGGTATTGGCAAGGTGAGAAAAATTAAAGATGTTTCTAAAATTTCTGAATTTAAGAAGGGAGAGGTTTTGGTTACTAAAATGACAGATCCTGATTGGGTTCCTATCATGAGGCTGGCCTCGGCCATTATTACAGATGAAGGAGGAAAAACAGCTCATGCGGCTATAGTGAGTAGGGAATTAGGAATTCCTTGTATTGTTGGATCTAGAAAAGGAACTACTGTGTTGAAAAATGAACAAATGGTAACAGTTGACTGTACTCAGGGATTAAAGGGCAGAGTTTATAACGGAAGAATTCCATTTAAAGTTAAAGAGTATAATCTTAAAAAAATTCCTGACTTAAAAACCAAGATTATGATTAACATTGGTGCACCTGATATGGCTTTCCATACTTCTTTCTTGCCCAATGATGGAGTGGGCTTGGCTCGTACAGAGTTTATCTTAGCTGAAAAGGTTAGAATTCATCCCTTGGCATTATATAATTATAAGAAGCTGAAAGAGCAAAGTTTAAAAGATAAAGATTTAAAGGTGATTGTTGATAAAATTGATGAGATTACTGTTGAACATGAAGACAAAAAAGAACATCTTATTAAAGAGATGGCAGAGGGGATTGCTCAAATCTCTTCAGCATTTTATCCAAAGCCAGTTATACTCAGATTGTCTGATTTTAAAACGAACGAATACGAAACTTTAATAGGAGGAAGCTTGTATGAAGAAAAAGAGGAGAATCCAATGTTAGGGTTTAGGGGAGCTTCTAGGTATTATCATCCAAGCTTTCAGCCCGCTTTTAAGATGGAATGTGAGGCCATTAAAAGAGTAAGAAAAGTATTCGGTTTAAAAAATCTTTGGGTAATGGTTCCTTTCTGTAGAACGCCTCAAGAGGGGGGAAAAGTATTAGATTTAATGGCTAGTTATGGATTAAAGAAGGGAGAAGACGGATTAAAGGTTGTTGTGATGTGTGAAATTCCTTCTAATGTGATTTTAGCTGAAGAATTCTTAAAGATATTTGACGGAATGTCCATTGGGAGCAACGATTTAACTCAATTAGTGATGGGTATAGATAGAGATAATCCAGGTCTATCTGATATAGCTGACGAAAGGAATGAGGCCGTTAAGGAAATGATTAGAAGGGTAATCAAGGTTTGTAATGACAAGAAAAAATATTGTGGAATTTGCGGGCAAGCACCATCAGATTTTCCTGAATTCGCTAAGTTTTTAGTTGAAGAGAAAATAGAATCCATTTCTTTAAATTCTGATACAGTGATAAAAACAATAAAATCTTTATCTAAAAAAAATGTTTGATGTAATTACTTTTGGTTCATCCACCAGAGACACATTTTTAAGATTGAAAGGCGAAAACCATAAAATTGTTAATAATGATAAATTTGTAACTGGTAAGGGTCTTTGTTTTCCTTTGGGATCTAAAATTGAAATAGATAATATTTTAGTTTCTTCGGGTGGAGGAGGAATCAATACAGCTGCTACACTTGCCTTACAAGGCTTAAAGACAGCCTATATTGGTCAGGTGGGAGATGATAAAAGAGGGGAGGCCTTAGTAGATGAACTTAAGAAGTTAAAAATTAATACGAAATTCATTAAAAAAGATAAAAAACATTCTACAGCTTATTCTATTATTTTCTCTACACCCTCAGGATCAGGTAGTATTTTAGTTTATAGAGGGGCTTGTCATTTTTTAAAGAAAAAAGATATTCCTTTCCAAAATATTAAAAAAACTAAATGGTTATATTTAGCTCCTTTGAATGGTGAGTTAGTGAATTGCTTCGGGCCCCTAGTAGACTTTGCCAAGAAAAACAATATTAAAGTAATGGCTAATTTGGGTAAATTCCAAATAGGGATGGATAAAAAAAAGCTAGGTAAGATTTTGTCTAAAATAGATATTTTGAATGTAAATCAAGAAGAAGCAGCTATTCTTACAGGGATTGATTTTGAAAAAGAAAAAACTCTATTTAAAAAATTTGATACAATGATATCAGGGCTAGCCATTATGACTAAGGGAAAAGATGGAGTGGTAGCTTCAGATGGTAAATATTTTTGGGAAGCTAAATCTTTGTCTATTAAGCCGATTGAAACTACGGGAGCAGGGGATGCGTTCGGTTCGGGATTTTTAGCAGAATTTATTAAAAAAGAAAATGTAGAGCAGGGAATTCGTTTTGGTATTGCCAATGCCATTTCTTGTGTCAGTAAGATTGGCTCAAAAAATGGATTATTGAAAAAAGGAGAGAGGGGTAGTTTTTCAAAGATTAAAGTTATAAAAAAAGAATTGTAATGAATCTTTTAGATGTTTTTTATAAAGCAAAAGAAGAGAAATGGGCTATTGGGCAATTTAACTTTTCTACAGACGAACAGTTGAAGGCAATAGTAAAGGCGGCCGAAGAACTTGACTCTCCTGTTATTTTGGGGACTTCAGAAGGAGAGAGTTCTTTTTTTGGATTAAAAGAAGCTATAGCCGAAAGAGATGTTTTAAGAAAAAAAACAAACCTTCCAATTTTTTTAAACCTTGACCACGGTCGAGATTTAGATTACATTAAAAAAGCAGTTGAAGAAGGATATGACTGTGTTCATTTTGATGGTTCTAATCTTTCTTTAGAAGAAAACATTCAAAAAACTAAAGAGATCGTTAATTTTGCTAAGCAATATGGAGCTTTAGTTGAAGGCGAAATTAATCCAATTGGGAATAATCTAGTTGGCGGAAAGTTAACCGATCCTCAAGAAGCTTTGAATTTTATTAAACAAACAGGAGTAAACAGCTTAGCTGTTGCTATTGGTAACGTTCACGGTGTTTTTGATAAAATGCCTACACTGGACTTGAAAAGATTGCAAGAAATTGATAAAACTACAGATACATTTTTAGTTTTACATGGGGGGTCGGGAATACCCGAAGAAGAAATTAAAAAAACTATAAAATTTGGTATAGTAAAAATTAATATTAATACTGAGTTAAGGGTTGAATGGAAAGAGTCTCTAGTGAGGTCGCTAGAAGAATCTGATAGCATTAAGCCATACGAAATACTTCCAGCAGTTATAAATAAAATCTCAAAGGTCGTTTCAGAGAAGATAAAATTGTTTGGAAGTTTTAAAAAATTATGAAGATTGTTCATGATCGTTCAAAATGTATTGGTTGTGGTTCTTGTGTAGCTCTGTGCGCTGATTTTTTTGAAATAGCAGAAGATGGTAGGGCTCATCTTTTGAAATCTCAGCTTGATGAGAAGTTGGATATGGAGACGAGAGAGATTGAAGAAGCAGAATGTGCAGAAGAAGCAGTTAATATTTGTCCGGTTCAATGTATTCAATTAACAAATTAATATGATTTCATTATTAGCAAAAATTAGAGAAGATTTTAGATCTCAGAATAAAAAACTTAGAGAAGAAGGTAAAATTCCCGGTATTTTATATGGATCCGAAACAAAGCCAATTGCTTTGGAGTTAGATGCAAAAATTTTTAATTCAATCTATCAAGAGGCCGGTGAAAGCACTTTAATTGAATTGAAAGTTGGAGAAAGTAGTTATACTGTTTTAATACATGATACTCAGATTGATCCTCTTGGTGGGAACGTTATGCATGTAGATTTTTTCCAACCATCTTTGAAAGAAGAAATGGAAACAGAAGTTCCTTTAATGTTCATTGGAGAAAGTTTGGCAGTGAAAGACTTGGGAGGTACTTTGAATAAGGGTTTTTCTGAAATTATGGTAAGATCTTTGCCTCAGAATCTTCCTTCACATATTGATGTAGACATTAGTGTTTTGAATACATTTGAAGATGTAATTTTAGTTAAAGATTTAAAGGTGCTAGCAAATGTTGAAATTCAAAGAGATTCAGAAGAGGTTATTGTCAGTGTTTCGGCTCCCGTAGAAGTTGAAAAGGAGCTAGAGAAACCAATTGAAGAAGATATTGAAAGCGTAGAGAAAGCTGGAGATAATAAAGATCTTGGCGAAGAGAAGGAAGTTGAATAACAAATAAAATAATAAATTAGTATTTCTTGAGAATGTCTCACCGAAAACATTTTTTTAAAAAAAGCTTGTTAATCATAACCTTATTGGTTTTGGTATTACCAAGCTTTTTGGTTTTTGCCGACACACTTCCAGAAGACTGTGTGACTAAAGATGAATGCGAGGCTCTATTAGAACAATATGAAAAAGAGTTGGCAAATATAGACAAAGATATTGCCAAAACAAGCAGCGAAAAGAAAACCCTTCAGAGTCAAACTACTACACTCCAAAGTCAAATTAAAAAACTTGATCTTCAAATTTCCCAAAGCAATGTAATGATTAAAGATTTGGGGGTAGAGGTCAATAAAACAGAGTCATCTATTGTGATGACAACAGATAAAATTCAAGAATCAAGGGGGCAATTATCTAAAATTTTAAGACTTTTCTATGAGGCTGATCAAAAATCTTTAATAGAGATACTATTAACAGAAGAAGAGCTGTCTGATTTTTTTAATGATTTAGTAGCCCTAGAATCTTTGAATGTTCAGAGTACAGAGCTTCTAGAAGATATTGAAAATTTAAAGAATCAATTAGAGGAAGAGAAAGAATCACTTGATAAAGAGAAGCAAGGCTTAGAAACGTTAGTTATCCAAAAAGATTTGCAAAGGGAAGAGTCAGCAACTGCTAAAAAAAAGAAAGATGGGCTTTTAAAGTTGACCGAAGCGGAATATCAGAAACAATTAAAAGAAAAAGAAGAAAAGGCAGAGCGAGCAGCTGGCATTAGAGCTAGAATTTTTGAATTAATTGGAGTTCAAAAAGCGCCTACCTTTGGTGAGGCTTATGAAATAGCTAAACAGGTTTCTGGGATTACAGGAGTAAGACCAGCCTTATTATTGGCTGTTTTAACTCAAGAATCTGATATTGGGAAGAATGTTGGACAATGTTATTTAAAAAACACTCAAACTGGAGCTGGAGTAGGGGTTAATACGGGAAGAACAATTCAAAAAGTTATGAAACCTTCTAGAGATGTTGCTCCATTTTTAAGAATTACTAAGAATTTAGGGAGGGATCCCTACCAAACACCAGTTTCTTGTCCTATGAGCTATGGTTATGGTGGAGCCATGGGTCCTGCTCAATTTATTCCTTCTACTTGGGCTCTATACGAAGATAGACTTTTAGAAATTACTGGTTCTCCGGGTGATCCTTGGGACATTAAAGATGCATTTTTAGCAGCTGGTTTGTATTTAGCAAAATATGGAGCATATAAACAAACCTATACTGCTGAATGGAGAGCAGCCATGATTTATTTTTCTGGAAGTACGGATGTGAAATATCGTTTTTATGGCGATCAGGTTATGAAAAAGGCAGCAGCATTTAAAGACGATATTGAAGCCATTGAAAATGGGAATGGTGGATAGGTTTTTTAATATCCTGCTTTTTGGAAGGCCTTAATTATTTTTTTTAAGTCTCCTTCAATTATATCTTCTAAGTTATGCCAGCTTTTTTTAATTCTATGATCAGTGATTCTGTTCTGAGGAAAGTTATACGTTCTTATTTTCTCAGATCTTTTTGCCCACCCTACTTGAATTTTTCTTTTTTCATCCAAGCTGTCAAAATCTTTTTTCTCCATACTTTCAGCTATTTTAGCCTCTAAAACAGCCATAGCATTGTCTTTGTTTTGCGATTGGCTTCTTTCTGATTGTGAGCTAGCCACAGCCCCTGTCGGAATATGAGTTATTCTTACAGCAGTCTCTCTCTTATTAACATTCTGTCCTCCAGCTCCCGAAGATCTATAGAAATCAACCCTCAAGTCATCGGGTTTAATGTTGATTGTTGTGTGTTTTTGTTTTTTGAACACAGCTACTGTTGTGGTTGACGTATGAATTCTACCCCTTTTTTCAGTTTTTGGTGTTCTTTGAACTCTATGTACCCCTCCTTCATATTGTAATTCTGAGAAAGCATTAGGACCTGATATTTCTAAAACAACTTCTTTAAATCCCCCTATGGTGTTGGGGTTAGATTCTAGAATTCGATGGGACCATTTTTGAGATTCTGCATATTTTGAATACATTTTTAATAGGTCAGCAACAAAAAGAGCTGACTCGTCTCCTCCTGTGCCAGCCCTAATTTCAATAATTACATTTTCTATAGATGAATCATTCATCTTAACCAATTATTTAGCTTTTGTTGCTTTTTCTGCTCTTTTCTTGAATTTTTGAACTTGTCCCATAGTATCAACATTTTTTTTCTTCCCAGTATAGAAGGGATGACATTGAGAACAAATTTCTACTTCAAGAAATTCTTTTGTGCTTCCAACTGTAAAAGAATTGCCGCAAGAACAGCTAACTTTAGTTTCTTTAAAATATTTTGGATGTATATCTTTTTTCATGATAATTCATATATTAGCAGATTTTTATTAAAAATCAAGATATTTTTTATTAATTGGGTTGAAAAAAAAATATTATAGTGCTATACTTTTTGCATATGATTATTCAAAAAGAAGAGAAAGAAGTAAAAGTTAATAAAAGCAAATTTGGGCTTGATGCAGACGAGATGTTTAAGGCTGGTCTTCATTTTGGACATAAAAAATCAAAAACCAATCCCAAAATGAAAGAATACCTATATGGAGTTAGGAATGGTATTCATTTGATCAACCTAGAAAAAACAATTGAAAAATTTGAAGACGCTTTAAGTTATATTAAAAGTATCGTATCTGAAGGCAAGACAGTTCTTTTTATTGGAACTAAAATTGAGTCAAGAGATTTGGTAAAAAAAGTTGCTCAAGAATGCGGTTGTCCTTATGTCGCTCATCGTTGGCTTGGAGGCACTTTTACTAATTTTACTAGTATCAAAAAGAGAGTTGACTATTTTATAGACCTAGAAAAACAAAAAGAGGAGGGTGAATTAATAAAATACACTAAAAAAGAAATAGTTAAAATAGATAGAGAATTAAAAAATCTTGAAGTTAAATTTGGAGGATTGAAAAATCTTAGCAAATTACCTGACGTGGTATTTATAGCAAGTATCAAAGAAGATGATTTGGCAGTTAAAGAAGCTGGAAGTGTTGGTATTAAAATGATTGGTATCGCTAACACTGGTGCCAATCCAACCTTAGTAGATTTTCCTATACCCGCTAATGATAGTGCCGTTTCTTCCCTGAAATATATTTTAGGTAAATTAAAAGATGTTATTTTAAAGACAACATCTAAAATAAAATACATAGAAGAAGCAGAAAATAAAAAAGTAGTATAAATTAACAAATTTATGGTGGACGTTGAAAAAATAAAACAACTTCGCGAAGAAACAGGAGTTTCTTTTTCCGAAGTTAAAAAAGCCTTGATAGAAACTGAGGGAGATATTGAAAGAGCTAAAGAATTATTAAGAAAGTGGGGAAAAGAGTTGGCGGGAAAAAAATCATCTAGAGAGGTTAGATCTGGAATGATACAAAGCTATATTCATCCCAATAAAAAAATTGGAGTAATGTTAGATATTAGATGCGAAACGGATTTTGTAGCCAAAGCAGATGATTTTGTTAGCTTTTCTCATGATGTCTGTCTTCAAATCGCAGCCATGAATCCACGATTCATTTCCGAAGAAGACATTCCAGATGAAGTCCTGGGGAAAGAAAAAGAGATTTATGCTGAGCAAATAAAAAAAGAAGAAAAGTCTGCCGATATTTTAGAAAAAGTTTTGCTTGGGAAAATAGAAAAATATAAAAAAGAGAATTCGCTATTATCTCAAGGTTGGGTGAAAGATAATGAGAAAACTATTAAAAACTTGCTTGAAGAATATATTGCCAAGCTCGGCGAAAATATTATCATTAAAAGTTTTGTAAGATACGAAATTGATGGCAACAATTCTTATTGCAACAACAACTTTATTTTTTAGTCTATTTGGACTTGGATTAATGTGTTCGAGAAAAATTTCCGCTTTAGTGGAAATGCCTTCCAAGAAAGGTAGAAGAAAAAATAATAATTTGTTTTTAATTTTTAGAAAAAAAATTTCAGAGAATGATTTTTTAAAAAATTTTTCTTATGAATTTTTTTTACAAAAAATATTATCTAAAATTAGAATTTTAACTTTAAAAACTGATAGTAAAACATCCCATTTACTTCAGATATTAAGACAAAAATCTAAAATTAAAAAGGATTTAGAAAACGATAATTATTGGGAAGAAATTAAAAAATCCAAAGAAAAAGATTGAGTCGTGCCGAGGTAGCTCAATGGCAGAGCAGTTGCTTTGTAAGCATCAGGTTGGGGGTTCAACTCCTCTCCTCGGCTCCAGAAAAGGTTTTTATTTGACTTTTTCTAAGAAAAAAAATACAATAAGTACGTTGTTCTTAACATCGAAATAGTTTTATCAGTTTCTGTGAGTTGTTTCGTACTATTTTTATTGAGAGTTTGATCCTGGCTCAGGATGAACGCTGGCGGTGTGGATAAGGCATGCAAGTCGAACGCCCATCTTCGGATGGGAGTGGCGAACGAGTCAGTAACACGTAGATAACGAACCTTAGAGTTGGGCATAACTCCGCGAAAGCGGAGCTAATTCCCAATAGTCCCTTTTTTGTGCAAACAGTTAAGGGTAAAGATTTTTCGCTCTGAGATCGGTCTGCGGCCCATCAGCTTGTTGGTGAGGTAACGGCCCACCAAGGCTATGACGGGTAGGGGACATGAGAGTGGGTTCCCCGACGCTAGCACTGCGACCCGGGCTAGACTCCTACGGGAGGCAGCAGTCGAGAATATTGGACAATGGACGAAAGTCTGATCCAGCGACACCGCGTGTTTGAAGAAGCCCCTTGGGGTGTAAAAAACTTTTATAGAGGAAGAAGTCCTTTTTAGGAATGACGGTACTCTATGAATAAGAGGATGCTAATCACGTGCCAGCAGCCGCGGTAAAACGTGATCCTCGAGCGTTATCCGGATTTATTGGGCGTAAAGCGTCTGTAGGCGGCATAGTAAGTTTGATGTTAAAGTTTTCGGGCTTAACCTGAAAAATGCATCAAAAACTGCTAAGCTAGAGGGCATTAGGGGTTGGCGGAACAGTCGGTGTAGGGGTGATATCCGTTGATATCGACTGGAATACCGAAAGCGAAGGCAGCTAACTGGGGTGACCCTGACGCTCAGAGACGAAAGCATGGGTAGCAAAAAGGATTAGATACCCTTGTAGTCCATGCTGTAAACGATGGATACTAGCTATTTGAAGTGTCGACCCTTCAAGTGGCGAAGCTAACGCGTTAAGTATCCCGCCTGGGAAGTACGGCCGCAAGGCTAAAACTCAAAGGAATAGACGGGGTCTCACACAAGCGGTGGATCATGTGGCTTAATTCGATAGTAAGCGGGGAACCTTACCAGAACTTGACATGATAGTGAAATTCCAAATAAATTTGGAACTCCCGCAAGGACACTATCACAGGTGTTGCATGGTTGTCGTCAGCTCGTACCCTGAGGCGTACGCTTAAGTGCGGTAACGGGCGCAACCCTTATCCTATGTTTTATATGTCATAGGAGACTGCCTAGGATAACTAGGAGGAAGGTGAGGATGACGCCAAATCAGCATGACCCTTTGATGTTCTGGGCTGCACACGTGATACAATGGCTACTACAATGGGTCGCCAAATCGTAAGATGGAGCTAATCCTATCAAAAGTAGTCTCAGTTCGGATTGAGGTCTGCAACTCGACCTCATGAAGCTGGAATCGCTAGTAACCGTAAATCAGCTATGTTACGGTGAATGCGTTCTCGGGCTTTGTACTCACTGCCCGTCACGTCAAGAGAGTCGGTAATACCTGAAGAACCCATTTTGGGGGCCAAGGTAGGATCGATGATAGGGGCGAAGTCGTAACAAGGCATCCGTAGCGGAAGCTGTGCGTAGATCACCTCCTTTCTAGGGAGAAAAAACGGATCATTTAATGATCCTAAGTACGGTCGAATCGGCCTCTGGCCGATAAGACAATTTATATTTCCCATTTCTACTACATTCTGGTTGTTAAGGCTATATTTAAAAAGA
>JBDRFX010000024.1:0-3002 GCA_043818355.1 Patescibacteria group bacterium | reverse complement strand
GGCACAAAATAGAAAGTGAGTGATTTATCTTTTTACAGCTAATTTTTCTTAACCTATATTTCCTGTAGAGAACCAAGAGTATAAATATAAGTATCACTCATTTTATAGACGAGAAATCCGTTTCTCCACGTCTATAAAAATGAGGTGATACAATGACTGAAATACACTTGAACCTTAATAATTTTTTGGATTTTAAAACTCTTTTAAGCTTATTTCCGGAATCAAACCGATATGAATTTACTTCCAAAAAAATCTTCCGAAGAAAAGCCTATGTAGTTTGCTGTTGCGGATGCGAGATGAGGCACAATGGCTATGACTTTGTGAGAAAAAAAGGATTTGGCAAAGCTAAAGTTGGGAAACAGCTTTGCCCTGTTTGCGGCAAACAGCATCATGAAGACAAAGGATTCTGGAAGAATCTCTTGTCGGAATGGGTTAAAACCGCCACCTCACTAATCCTAACATTAAGAACTTCAGACGTTTCTTGGAAAGTCGTCTCTAAGGTAATGGGTTTCATAGTCCCTTGCTCAAAAGATAAAGCAAGATACCTATTTAACAATAAAATAGAGCAGTTCGAGTATCCACAAGATAAATTCTTGGTAGTAAACTACGACGAGCAGCACCCAAAAAGAGGAAGAACCCAAAAGTTTAGGCTGACCTTGCTAAACTATAAAACTGGGGTGCCAATAGCAGAGGGGCTTTTTGACAACAAGGATGAAGATACAATTGAGGCCTTTCTTAGAAATCACTTAGACACAGAAAAAGAGTTAATCATAATTACTGACTGCGACAGGAGATATCCAAATATCTTTAAAAAAATCTGGGGCAACAAAGTCATACACCAGAAATGCCTGCTTCATCTAAACAAGCTGGTAGTTAGTGGCTTTGGGAAGAACACGACCCTGTTAAACGAATATAACAAATATCTTATCCTAAACATATTCTACAACAGGAAGAAAGAGCTTAAGTTTCTTGAGAAACTTATCAGGAAGCAGGATAGAAAAAGTTTTGAAAGCGCTAAAGAAAAAAATGAATGGACTAAGAAAACCAAAAAGAAGTTTAGAGATTATGTCAGGAATTTAGAGAATACTAGGAGAAGAAAAGGAAAAAACTTGACGCAAAGAAAGCTCTTCAAAGCAAAAGAAATTTTTGAAGAGTTATTGAAACAAAAGAATTTGTTTCCAAAACAAGCAAGGGATAGGCTTGATATGATAAAAAAGAATTGGAATTATTTCACAGCGTTTTATCACATAAAAGGCTGTCCAGCGACAAATAATAAAATTGAGAATTACTATTCTACATCGCTAAAGACCCATAGGAAGAAACAACTTAGAACTGATAAAGGAATAGTTAACCATATGAAGCTCTCTGCGTTGAAAAGAATCGAGGATTTTTCTAAACCAAAGAAAACATTGCTTGAAATATATGGTTTTATTAAGCTCATCAGCTCTTAGTCTAGGGTTATGTGCATAGGAGCTAGCGAGAGCTATTTTTTATTGTCCATTTTTTTAGCCAAATTGATAAAATTCCAGCAGAACTGAGTATTTTGGGCTAGAGATTATTGGCAAATCACTTAAAATTAAGAGAAATAGTGATTTTTAAAGTTAAAAATCACTTAGGAATTATGGTTCTTCTGACTTAAATCTATGATTAAGAAAATTAGGCGTTTTGCTTACCCTTATACAAAAGAAAATCAAATAATCAAAGATAGCAGACTTATCTGTTCTTTTACACCTGCTTTTTGAGCAGGTGTTAGCCCGTTTATTCTTTGGTTGGACCTTAAAAAGTTGTATATGGCTTCATGGAACTTGGTGTAGAAACTGTGAGTTTCAAACTTCTTGTAGCCTCTTGCTGGTCTTTCAACAGTTCTTATCTGCGTCCAATGATTTTCTATGTTATTTGTATGATAGCCTTGTTTATTTTTATACTCTCTGTTGTGAATTACTACTTTGTGTTTTGTGCTTTTATTCTCAAACACTGGTTCGTATCCTAAATGACCATCCGTGGTCATTGTTCTTGGAGTCTGGCCAAATCTTGTCTTTGCCCTCTCAAAAATACTATTAAGGGTCTTGTTATCCTGCTCAAATGTACTTTCCATAAAACAAAGTTGTGTAACTGGATCTTTTACCCCCACCCTGCCCACTTTTTTCTTGCCTTTTCTTACGTATTTTCCTTTGGGAGCAGGCAATATGCGGCTGCTATACATCTCATCCATTTGCCAAGGCTTCCATTTCTTTGCTTTTAATTTAAACTTATGAGTACCGGCGATTACTTTTTGACCAAATTTTTTAATCCATCTTGCTATCGTTTGATAGCAGGGAGTAAAGAAAGAGAGGACTCCACCTATTACGTAAATTAGCATAGACAAAGCCCTTATTTTACCAACGGGCTTGCCGTCGCCTTTGAATTTCAAACAAGCTAAGATTATGTAAGTCGGATATTTGAAGTAGTAAAAAGGGCTGAATGTATTTTCGCAGAACTGCTTTCCGCAGTACGGGCAGATGAATTTCTGTACGGGCGGACCAAACATTCTTTCTTCAACGCCATTTTTCCAATAATGCTTAAATCTGCATCTTGGGCAGAAAAAAGTAATTCTTGATTGGATTGATTTTCTGTAAGCTAAAATCAAATCGTCTATAAATGCCTTAAAGAGGCCAAAAGTAATGAATCCATTAATCAGGAAATCGAAATAAAGAAATACTGATTTGCTTTCTTTTTTGTTGGTAAGCCTTTTCATCTGGCTCTCCGAAAGCCAATGAATTGGCTTACCTTATTATTATATAGGCGCCTCTTCCCAGGTATTTCTTTGGCACGTCCACTTTAGCTCCGTTTCCATATCGAGTTACTGTCTTTAGGAAAAAACCTTCAACTTTATCTCTTATTTCGAGATTTCCATTATTTATTTTTAAGATTTTCATTGTATTTACATGTAAATACAATAACTATATTAATTTTTCTATACTCCAGAATATAAAAGAAAATCATAGGTTAATGTTCAAAGAACC
>JBDRFX010000023.1:0-3971 GCA_043818355.1 Patescibacteria group bacterium | reverse complement strand
TTGCCCAATCAATTTATGATTTTTTTCAAAATGAGGAAAAATTAAATCTTTTAAATAAATTAAAACAAGTTGGAATAGAATTAAAAAAACCAAAGACATTGAGCTTTTTTACAAATCAAAAAAGCAAAGGATTGCTTTTTGTTTTCACTGGTAGCATGAGCTCTCTATCCAGAGATTCAGCCAAGCAAAAAGTTATAGATGGGGGAGGTAGGGTTGCAGAGTCTGTTAGTAAAGATACAAGTTTTTTGGTTGTGGGAAAGAATCCAGGATCAAAATTTGAAAAAGCTCAAAAATTAGGAATTAAAATTATTGAAGAAAGTGATTTCATCAAAATGTTAAAACTATGAATTCTATTTTAATTCATTTAAAAAAATTTGATTGGACTTTGATTGGTTCAGCAATATTGTTAACAATAGCTGGCCTAATTTCTATTTATAGTTCTTCCGTTTGGCAGAATGATTTTTTAAATTTTCAGAAACAACTTATTTTTTTTGCTGTTGCCTTATGTTTAATGTTTTTGTTTAGTTTTTTGGATTGGAGAGTTTTAAGAGAGGGGCCATATTTAATTTTGAGTCTTTATTTTCTTGCTTGTTTGGCCCTTATTGGTTTGTTTTGGTTAGCGCCAACTATTAGGGGAATCAGGTCTTGGTATAAGATTGGTTTTTTATCAATAGATCCAATAGAATATACCAAGATCATTTTGATTTTTTTATTGGCTAAGTATTTCTCCATGAGACATACAGAAATGTATAGAATTCAGCATATTTTTCTTTCTGGATTATATATTGCCTTGCCTTTTTCTTTAATTTTTTTGCAGCCCGATTTAGGATCAGCCTTAATTTTATTGGCTCTATGGATAGGCGTTTTGATAATTTCTGGAATTGAAGTTAGACATTTTTTTCTATTAGTTTTGTGTTTTATTCTATTGGCAACTTTTGGATGGAATAATTTTTTGAAAGATTATCAAAAATTAAGAATTTTGAGTTTTTTAACTCCACAGGCAGATCCTTTAGGGGCTAGTTGGAGCCAAACACAGTCGAAAATAGCTATTGGTTCTGGCGGAATTTTTGGACAAGGATTTTGCCAAGGATCTCAAACTCAATATGGATTTTTAACTGAACCCCAAACAGATTTTATTTTTGCCAGTCTAGCTGAAGAGTTTGGCTTATTTGGAGTGATTGTTTTGCTATCATTATTCTTAATTTTAATTTGGAGAATTCTTAAAATTGCTGTTGAAGCTAGAAATAATTTTGTTAGATTGTTTGCCTCAGGATTATCTATTATTTTTCTGACTGAGATATTTATTCATATCGGTATGAATATCGGGGTACTTCCAATAATTGGCATCTCTTTGCCCTTGGTGAGCTATGGAGGATCTGGGTTAATTGCTGGATTTATAGCCATAGGAATTCTTCAAAACATGAGAAATAATTAAGCCCTAAAACCGTACTTTAAAAAATGTTTTAAAAACGGTTTTTTTGTTGATTTTTTAAAATTAATTAGGGCATAAAATAGCGCTATCGGGTATCGAAAAGTTATCCACAGTTTGAGTTTGACACACTCCTATTAAAATAAGATAATAAAGCAATGGAATTGAGCATAAAAGCTTTATTCCACACGATACAAATTTAAACCAATTTTTAGGCCGAAAGGAACTCAAAGTGAACAACCCAAAAGAAAAAACATATATATCTTTAGCTGAAGCTGCAGAAGACTGTAAGTATTCTCAAGAATACCTTTCTTTGAGGGCACGACAAGGCAAACTTAAAGCAGTAAAATTTGGGAGAAATTGGGTTACTAAAAAAGAATGGTTAGAAGAGTATTTGAATGTAAACGAGAAGAAGAAAATTAACGACAAACCAACGACAACTCTAGCTCCAGAAAATTTACCTATAGAAACTAGCTTTGCAAGTTTTGATTCTAACGTTCAAGCTAAACAATTTAATTTTGAAGAGAAATTTGTGAGACTAGCCAATGTATCGGATTTAAAAATTGGCATTGTTTTACATAGAGTGAAAAAAACTATGAAACCAGCCTTAGTTATGAGGTTTGGTTTTTTAATTGCTTTTACAATTTCTTTAGTTGTAACAAATTTAGTTTTTGGACAAGAATCTTTTGGTCTAGCCTATCAAGACACAATGTCTGTTTTAGATAAAATCAGTAAGAGTTATGACGCAAAAGTTGTAGATATAACTTCTCAATTGTCTGACGAAGCTTATGACCTTTCAACAAGCGCTTTAAATCTTTTGGCGTCAAGCCTCAACACAGCAAAAAGTTTTGTTGCTCAAATTAACGAAAGTACGGAAGGGCAGGCCATTAAAGAAACAATGCAAAGTAGTGGTGTTACCAATAAGACCTACGAAGCAATTGTTATTTTGGAAGATGTGGGATCAGATTTCAATGGTTTTGTAAAAAACATTGTTAGAAAATATAATAATGCAGATTCTTGGTTAGAAAAGAGAATTGTTCAATCGTTGGAGATGATTTCCGGGAAAGCAAAATCTTATTTAGTTAAATTTAATAAAGGGTATGAAGAAGTAGATAATTATTTCAGCAAAGACGTTGCTCAAAAAACGAATGTAGTTAATACAAAAATTTCTGAAACAAAAACTATTTTAGGGAAAGAAGGACAAACAGCTTTTGACGAAATTAGTCAGCCAGCAAAAAGCATTGGCAGCGTATTGGCACAAGAATACAAGGAAGGAAAGTTTGTAGTAAATAGTTTAATTAATGGAATTATTGAAACAATTAAAGGAGTCAGCAATTCTTTTGTGAATGTTGGTAAGTTTTTAATAAAACCATGGGGTTTTGTGCCGGCTGAAGTTGCTTCGGGTATTGATTCAAAAGATATAGAAGAAATAAGGAATGAAATTCAAGAACTTAGAGAAAAAGGAATTGTATCTAAAGAAATTGTTAAAGAGGTTAGCAAGATTACCCAAGTTCAGCCAGTTAAAGAAATTACCAAAGAAGTTGTAAGAGTTGATAATGCAAAACTTATGGCCCTTGAAGAAGAAATTAGTAGTTGGAGAGGTGACATTGAAGAATTAAAAAATATTACTACCAAGTTGCAATCTCATCCAACCTATACTCCTGTTTCCAATGCTCCTATATACATTGCTTCGCAGGGCATAGAGGTTGGAGGAGAAGGAACATTCACAGGAATTGGTGTTTCGGGTATGATTTCTACCAATGATTTTTCTGTTGGAGGAACCACTGTATTGGGAAGTGATTATGGTGATAGCCTTACAGTGAACGCCACTGCATATTTTCAATCAGTGATGAAGTTGAATGCACCCTTAATTTTATCAACCAACTCAATTACCCCTGCCCTTAGCATTACGCAAGCCGGAACGGGCGACATTATTAGCATGTCTAGAACTGGTGGTGGTTCTTTTGTTATTGATGAGAATGGTTTTATTGTTGGAACTGGAACTTTGAGAATTAATGAACCAGGTGGTGAAACTTGGGAAATGGGGGTAACGACAGGAAGCTTAACCTACTCTGGAGAATTAACATTAGCTTCTGGAGGAACGGGTGACATTGTGCTAGACCCTGCTTCTGGAATTATACAAGCCAATACGGGTGATACATTCTATACAGAAGGAGGAAATCCTATCAGAGAGACTGGAGAAGAGTTATTCAAAAAAGCAGTTAGTATTTTTAAATATTCGATGCCTTCTCAAACCAGTTCAACAACATTTATTAGAATTTCAAAACATTTTGATACTACAGCCGACATTTCTTTACCAGCTGCCTTAACGGGCACAACAAGAAAATACAGATTAGTAATTAATTGTTCAGACGACATAGATCCAGCAGATGGAGACGCGGATAATACTCACTCAGACTGGAGAATTGTTAATACTGCAGGCGACACAGTTGCCGATTCATTTGAATTAGCAGGACTTAATGATTCTAGTTTTGAAGAGAGTCAACCATATTTGACAGAACAAATTACTATTCCCGATGCT
>JBDRFX010000022.1:0-12977 GCA_043818355.1 Patescibacteria group bacterium | reverse complement strand
TCAGGCATTGGAACTTTTTATCATAGCTTTAGTCAGAACAAACCAGTTTCTTTTAATCAAGACATGTTATGGCAAATTAGGTATGACAGAGGAGGAAACCATTTATTTGAAATAATGGCTACGATGGGAATTTTAGGATTTCTTTCATATCTTTTTATTCTGATCACCAATTTTAAGAATTTTTTCTCTCAAAAAGATCAATCTAAAAGCATGTTATTGTTCATTCCTTTTTTAGCACTGACTTTTGCACAGCTTATATTTTATCAAAATACCACTTTGATTTTTCTTTTTTGGTTTATGATGGCTATCTTAGAAATTAGTTTTGAGAATAAAGAAAAAGAAGAATTCAGTTTTTCTTTTGGAGATATTCCAGAAATGAAATTGATTCTAAAAATGATTTCTGTAGTTTTAGTTTTAATTATATTGGGAACGTTTTATTTCTTAGGAAAAGCATATTATGCCGACATATTATATGACAAGGGCGCTAACATGCCAGATGGGCAAGATAGAATAAATTTATTGGACGAAGCAATAAAATGGAATCCAAAATTAGTTCAATATATGATTTCGGCTTCAAGGGCAAATTTTACCCAAAGCTGGATAGAAATTAATCAGGCTGTTAATCAAGAAGCAGCTTCAGCTCTTTTTCAACAGAGAATAGTAAAATCTATTGATATAGCCAAGCGAGCTACAGAGGTTAGTCCTAATCACGTAGTAGCATGGGAAACTCTAGGAATGATATATCGTGAAATTAATTCTATGGCTGGAGGTGAAGCACTAGACTGGGGACTAAAGTCATTTCAAACTGCTTTAGAGTTAGATCCAAACAATCCCGTTCTACACACAGAGCTAGGCAAAATGTATTCAGCCTCAGAAGATTTAGAGTTGGCTAAACAAGAATTTAATTTGTCTTTAGAGCTGAAGCCTGACTATTCTTTGGCTATTATTGAAAAATCTAAACTATTAGAGAGTGGAGAAGAATCAGGAGAAGCAGTTTCATTACTGGAAGAGTTTTTGAAAGAACATCCGCTTGACATAGATGCTATATTCCAATTAGGAAGACTTTATTATAATGACAATCAAATAGACAAAGCTATTTCTAAATTAGAAAAAGCAGTAATCTTGTCTCCCAATCATTCTAATGCTTTATACACCTTAGGTATTGCCTATAACGCTAATGGTGAAAAGGATAAGGCCTTGTCGGTGTTGAATAGAGTATTAGAGTTGAACCCAAATAACCAAGAATTAAGGAGTAAAATCTCTGAAATTAGTAAATAGCAGAAAAGTTCTTGACTTTTTTTTAAGAAAAGATTATAATTGTTAATATAATTTTTAATTTGTTGGACTTTTATCTTAGATAAATAAATTAATATATTCAGCACCCCGATACCTCTTGGGGTCTTTTTGACGTATTACCTAAGGATCAAATTAGTAAATAATTTTTTATTCACTCTTTTATGATTAAAACCAAGTATTTTGGCAAGGCTACAGGTGTTCTTCCTAGACCATACCTATTAAGTACTCAGAAAGATAGCTGGGATCATTTTTGGGACACAGATCTCAAAGAGCTTTTTGCAGAGATTTCACCCATTCATGACTATACTGGCGAAAAATTAGAAATTTGGTTTGAAGATTATAAGTTAGGTGAACCCAATTACTCCTCAGACTCAGAAGCCAAAGAAAACAATGATTCATATGAGGCTCCATTAAGAGTCAAAATTAGGCTTGTAAACTTAAAAACAAAAGAGGTTAAAGAACAAGAAGTGTTTTTAACTGATTTTCCATTAATGACAGAGAAGGGAACTTTTATTGTTAATGGAGTAGAAAGAGTAATTATTTCTCAAATTATTCGTTCTCCAGGTGCCTTTTTTACAGCTAAAGAGATTAGAGGAGCTAAACATTTTGGAGGGAAAATAATTCCTAATAGAGGAGCTTGGCTAGAATTTGAAACAGACAGAATGGGCATGATAGGAGCTAAGATTAATAGAAAAAGAAGAGTATCTTCAACTACACTTTTGAGAGCTTTGGGATATGAAACTAACGAACAAATTCAAGAATTATTTAAAGATGTTGATGTCGGAGAAAAAAGATATATAACCGAAACTTTGAAGAAAGATATAACTCACAACAAAGAAGAAGCTTTGATGGAAGTTTATCAAAGATTAAGACCAGGAGACAGAGCTACTGCAGAAACAGCCAGAGAATTATTTGAATCTATGTTCTTTGATTTTAAGAGATATGATTTTTCTAAAGTTGGAAGATGGAGAGTAAGACAAAGGTTAGCAGAAAGAAATGACGAAAAAAATCAAGAAATTACTGTAGAAGATAGGATTTTAAATCCGGCTGACGTTGTAGCTGTGATGAGAGAAATTATTAGATTAAATAATAATCCAGACGCAAAACCTGATCAAATTGATCATTTGGGAAATAGAAGATTAAGAACAATTTCTGAGTTACTAAAAAATAGATTAAGAATAGGATTGATGAGAATGGAGAGAATTATTAAAGATAGAATGTCTACTTTGGATATTGCTACCATGACTCCTGTTCAAATTATTAATCCAAGGCCTTTTATGGCTGCAGTTAAGCAATTTTTTAGTTCTTTTCAGCTCTCTCAATTTATGGATAGTGAGAATCCATTATCAGAACTAGAACATAAAAGAAGAATTTCAGCTACAGGTCCTGGAGGATTAACTCGCGAAAGAGCTGGTTTTGAGGTCAGAGACGTACAGCCATCTCACTATGGAAGAATTTGTCCTATTGAGACGCCAGAGGGTCCCAATATTGGATTGGTTGGTCATTTGGCAGGATTTTCTAAAGTTAATGATTATGGATTTTTAGAAACACCATATTTTAAGGTAAAAAACGGAAAAATTAGTTCAGAAATTCAATATTTAAATGCCTATGAAGAAGAGAGATATAATATTGCTATGGGCTCTACTGTAAGAGACAGCGCAGGCAATATTTTGTCTAAAACGGCTAGAGGTAGAATCAAAAGTAAGCCAGGAATTATAGAAAAAAGCAAGATAGATTTTATTGATGTTTCTCCAGAACAACCAATTTCTTTGGCTACTTCTTGTATTCCTTTTTTACAAAACGATGATGCTAACAGAGCATTAATGGGTTCTAATATGCAAAGACAAGCAGTACCTTTGGTTAATCCACAGGTTCCTTTGGTTATGACAGGTTCAGAAGAAAGAGTTGCGAGAGATTCGGGTCAAGAAATTTTAGCCAAGGCAGATGGAATTGTAACTGCAGTAGACGCAACGCGTATTGAAATCAAAGAAACTGTAACTAAAAAAACCAGAGAGTATAAATTACAAACCTTTGTTAAAACAAATCAATATACTTGTTTCCATCAAAAACCATTAGTCCAAAAAGGACAAAAAGTTAAAGCAGGTGACATCTTAAGCACCGGAGGAGCTATTAGTCAGGGAAGGTTGGCTTTGGGAAGAAATCTTTTAGTTGCTTTTATGTCATGGAGAGGAGGAAGTTTTGAAGATGCGGTTATTCTTTCTGAAAGATTGGCCAAAGATGATGCCTACACGACAATCCATCTAGAAACTTTTTCTTGTGATGTTAGAGAAACAAAATTAGGGCCTGAAGTAACAACCTCTGATATTCCAAATGTTTCTGAAGAAAAATTAAACAATTTAGACGAAGAGGGAATTATAAGGGTTGGGGCTGAGGTTGAAACTAATGCTGTTTTAGTTGGAAAGATTTCTCCTAAAGGAAAAGAGGAATTAACTCCAGAGGAAAGATTGCTAAAAGCTATTTTTGGAGATAAGGCTAAAGACGTTAAGGATACCTCTCTCTTAATGCAACATGGGAAAAGAGGTAGAGTGATTGGAGTTAAAGTTTTTTCTAGAGAAGAAGGACATAAACTTGATGCTGGCATTATAAAGAGAGTTGAAATTAAAATAGCAGAATTAAGAAAAATTCAAACTGGTGACAAGCTTTGTGGTAGGCACGGAAATAAGGGTATTATTTCTATGATATTACCAGAAGAAGAAATGCCATTTATGAAAGATGGAACTCCGGTTGATATTATACTTAATCCTTTGAGCGTGGCTTCTAGAATGAACTTGGGACAAATTTTAGAAACTCATTTGGGGTGGGCAGCTCACGAATTGGGATATCATGCCATTACCCCTTCATTATCTGGAGCCAAAGAAGAGGATATTAAGGCTGAGCTTAAAAAAGCAGGATTACCAGAAAGCGGGAAGATTAATTTATATGATGGTAAAACGGGACAAATGTTTTCTAATAAGATTACAGTTGGCTATATCTATATGTTAAAGCTAATTCATATGGTAGCCGATAAAATGCACATGAGATCTATTGGGCCTTATTCATTGATTACTCAGCAACCATTGGGAGGTAAAGCTCAATTCGGTGGTCAAAGATTTGGAGAAATGGAAGTTTGGGCTTTGGAGGGATATGGAGCAGCCCATACCTTACAAGAAATGTTAACAATTAAGTCGGACGACATTCCTGGTCGAGCGTCTACTTATGAATCAATTTTAAAGGGACAGCCCATTAGAGAGCCTAATTTGCCAGCTTCCTTTAATTTGCTTGTAAATGAATTAAAAGCTTTGGGCTTGAATGTTGAAGTAAAAGAGAGGCCCACAGCAAATAGCGAGGAAGAATAAAGTAATTTTTGAATTATTCCAAAATATATATGAAAGTTCAAGACCTAGAATCAATCAGAATTAAATTAGCTTCACCAGAAGATATTTTAGAGTGGTCTCATGGTGAAGTCGTTAAACCCGAAACAATCAATTATAGAACCCATAAAGCGGAAAAAGACGGGCTTTTTTGCCAGAAGATATTTGGCCCAGAAAGAGACTATCAATGTTATTGTGGTAAGTATAAGGGAATTCGTTATAAAGGAATGACTTGTGACAGATGTGGAGTAGAAATTACAAAATCATCCGTTAGAAGAGAAAGAATGGGTCATATTAAGCTGGCCACTCCAGTTTCTCATATTTGGTATTTGAGAGGAGTTCCTTCTAGAATGGGAATAATTTTAAATATTTCTGGTCCTAAACTAGAAAGAGTTGTTTATTTTGTTTCCTATATTATTACTAGCGTTGACGAAGAAGCCAGAAAAGCCACTCTAGATAGAGTAGATAATGAATATAAAGCTCAATTAAAGAATAAAAAAGCTACTATTACAAAGAAGAATGAATTAAGAACTGCATTAAATGATTTAAGGGGCGCTAAATCTCAAGCTAGAGAAGAACTTTTGGGTTTGAAGCCACTGAAGGTTTTATCTGAAATTGAATATCTTGATTATTCTTTAAAATACGGTGAGGTTTTTGAAGCTGGTACGGGAGCAGAAGTCTTAAGACAGATTTTTGAAAGTTTTGATTTTAAAAAAGAAATTATCAAGATAAAAGAAGAATTAAAAGGAGCTAGCACTCAAAATCAAATAGATATCTCAAGAAGATTAAGGTTGTTTGAATCAATGTTAGGGGCTGGAGTAAGGCCAGAGTGGATGTTTATGACTGTTTTACCTGTTTTGCCACCCGACTTAAGGCCTATTGTTAGATTGGACGGTGGCAGATATGCAGCCTCTGATTTAAACGATCTATATAGAAGGGTTATTAATAGAAATAATCGCTTAAAATATTTATTAGAGATTTCGGCACCGGACGTAATTGTTAGGAATGAAAAGAGAATGTTGCAAGAAGCAGTTGATGCATTGATAGACAATCAAATGAAAACAGGCACCACCACTAAGGCTAGTACGGGAGACAGAAGATTGTTAAAATCTTTAGCTGATATGTTGAAAGGAAAGAAAGGAAGATTTCGTCAGAATCTTTTGGGAAAAAGAGTAGACTATTCAGGAAGATCGGTTATTGTAATTGGACCACAATTAAAATTTGATCAAGTTGGTTTGCCTAAAAAAATGGCTTTAGAGTTATTTAAGCCTTTTGTTATTAAAAAACTTTTAGAAAAAGAATTGGTATATAATGTGAGGGGAGCATCTAGATTGATTGAAATGGCTACGGATGAGGTATGGGAAAATCTTGAAGAGGTTGTAAAGAACAGAGCTGTTTTATTAAACCGTGCTCCAACTTTGCATAGATTGGGAATCCAGGGATTTTATCCAATTTTAATTGAAGGACAAGCCATAAAACTTCATCCTCTTGTTTGTAAGGCTTTTAACGCTGACTTTGATGGAGATCAGATGGCAGTTTATTTGCCTTTGTCTAAAGAAGCTCAGGATGAGACCAAGAGCTTAATGATGTCTTCTTTGAATTTATTAAAACCAGCTACAGGAACGCCTATAGCTGTACCAAGCCAAGATATTGTTTTGGGTTGTTATTGGTTAACAGATATGGTGGATGGTTTGCAGGGAGAAGGAAAGGTTTTTTCAAGCTTCAATGAAGCGCTTATGGCTTTAGAGAAAGATATTATTGACTTAAAGGCTAAAATTAAAGTTAAAAACAAAGAAGGAGAGTTAATAGAAACTTCTTTAGGTAGACTTTTGTTTAATGAAGCATTGCCAGAAGGTGTTGCGTTTCAAAATGACCATTTTGGTTCTAAGAAATTACAAAAATTAATCGGAAAGATTATTAGAGAGATTGATAATAAAGCAGTGGTAGAGACCTTAGATAAAATCAAAACATTAGGATTTAATTATGCTATGGTTTCAGGTATTTCTTGGGGCATGGATGATCTGGCTATTCCTCCAGAAAAAGCAGGAATTATTTTAACTGGAGAAAAAGAAGTAGAACAGATTGAAGATCACTTTACAAAAGGTTTGCTTTCAGAATCTGAAAGAGTAACTAAGATTATTGAAGTTTGGCAGACAGCTAAAACAGAATTGGAAGCTAAGGTTCCTGCTACCCTTAAGAAGGCTGGAACGGTTTTCCAAATTATTGATTCTGGAGCTCGTGGTTCTTGGAGTCAACCAGTTCAGATGAGTGGAATGAAAGGATTGGTTATTAATCCATCTGGTCAAATTATGGAATTACCCGTAAAAAGCTCTTACAAAGAAGGTTTTGATACATTGGAATATTTTAGTTCTACTCATGGTGCCAGAAAGGGAACAGCTGATACAGCTTTGAGAACTTCTACAGCTGGATATTTAACCAGAAGACTTATTGATGTTTCTCATGATGTAATTATAACTTCTAAGGATTGTGGTATCAAAGAAGGATTAGAGATTTTTAGAAAAGAAGCCACTATTCTGGGGCAAGACTTTATGCTAAAAATTGCAGGAAGATATGTTGCAGAAGACGTTGTTACAAAGAACGGAGAAGTGCTTCTCAAGAAGAACGGAATAATTGATTGGCATAAAGGAGAAGAGATAATTGAATCTGACGTAGAATCTATAAAAGTATTTTCTCCAATAACATGCAAGTGCAAAAGAGGTGTTTGTCAAAAATGTTATGGATGGGATTTGAGTTATAATAAACCAGCCTTTTTAGGAGGAACAGTTGGTATTGTAGCTGCTCAAGCTATCGGAGAACCAGGCACTCAGTTAACCATGAGAACGTTCCATACTGGTGGTGTGGCTTCTGGAGGAGATATTACAATGGGATTGCCTCGTGTTCAGGAGATATTTGAAGCCAGAAAGCCCAAAGGACAAGCCGCTATCTCAACAGTTAAAGGAACGATTACTAATATTGATTCAGAGAGAACTATTGAAGTTAAGGTTACTGAAGATGACAAAAAGTATAAAAAAGGAGATCTTGTTTCTTATAAAGTTCCTGTAAAAGTTGGATTATTGGTTAAAAAGGGGGACGAAGTTGAAAAAGGACAACAACTTTTTGAAGGTAGTGTTGACTTAAAAGATTTATTTAAACAAGCTGGTAAGGAAGCTATTCAAAGATATATTGTTAAAGAAATTCAAAGAATTTATGTTTCTCAGGGAGCTGTTATTCATGACAAACATATTGAAGTAATTATTCGTCAGATGTTTTCTCGTGTTAAAATATCAGACTCAGGGGATTCTGTTTTGAGTCCCGGTCAAATTATTGAAAAATCTATATTCTTTGAAATTAACGAAGCACTTAAAAAGAATAAAAAGAATCCTATGAAAGCCCGTTCATTATTATTAGGTATTTCTAAGGTTGCCTTGACTACAGATAGTTTCTTGTCTGCAGCTTCATTCCAAGAAACGTCTAGAGTTCTTATTCAAGCTTCTCTTGAAGGCAAAACAGATTACTTAAGAGGATTGAAAGAAAACGTTATTATCGGAAAGTTAATTCCCGCTGGTACAGGATTCAATAAGAAAGATATAGAGTGTTAAGCAATATTATTTTTTTAACAATTACTACAGCTCAAAAAGTTGTAGTTTTGTTTTTGGGTCAAAAATATTTTTATCTTAAAATATTTTTATGTTAAAATGTATATATGGCTAGAAAGAAATCAAAGAAAAACGCTAAAAACTTCAAACAACCAAGAGAGAAAAAAGGACTTTCTCTTAATTTAAATATGCCCTCAGAAGTTAAAGATTTAATTTATGGGGTTTTGTTATTTGCTACTTCTTCCTTAATTTTATTGAGCTTTTTGGGAAAAGGAGGGATAGTGGGAGATAAATTTATGGCAGTTTCTGTATTTTTATTCGGTAGCGCTGTTTATACTATTCCCATCTCTTTGGCAGCGGCAGGACTTGTTTTTTTCAAAACAGAATACAGGCAGTTTTCTTCTTTAATTTTATTGGCTGCTTTATTATTTACTTGCGGTATCTCTGGTGTGCTAGCTTTACTTGACAAGGGCATATATGATAAGGGGGGATGGATTGGTCATTTCTTAAGTCCTCCTCTTTTAAAGTTATTTGGTTTTTGGGGAGCTGAAGTATTTTTTCTTACATTGATTTCTATAGGTCTTTTGATTTTTAGACAATTATTGATGCCCTCTATACCAGAGAAAAAAGAAGAAGAGAAAGAAGAAAAATCGAAACCTATTTTTAGTAAAGTATTTGGTAGAAAATCTGAAGCTCCAAAATTTAAGATTGAAGAAATTATTTCATTCTCCAAAAAGAAAGAAGAGAAGAAAGAAGAGAAAGAAGAAAAATTAGATATTGAGGTTAAGGAGATTCCAGAAAGTGTTATTGCTTCAGAATACAAAATACCACCAATAGATTTGTTAGCTCAAGAGAAAGAAAAACCTCAGGCTGGAGATACTAGAGCTCATGCTATGATTATTCAAAAAACATTAGAAAACTTTGGCATACCAGTTCAAATGGCGGAAGTAAATATTGGACCAACTGTTACTCAGTATTCTTTAAAGCCCGCAGAAGGCATTAAGTTATCTAAGATTACTACGCTTTCTAATAATCTATCTTTAGCTTTGGCTGCTCATCCTATTAGGATAGAAGCTCCCATACCAGGAAGATCTTTGGTCGGAATTGAGATTCCAAATAAAATTAGAGCTACAGTTACCTTAAGAAGTTTGGTTTCAGATTCTAAATTTAAGAGCGCGGGAACATTAACTATCGCTATGGGTAAAGATGTTGCAGGAGACGTCATATTTACTGACTTAACTAGAATGCCACACTTATTGGTGGCAGGAGCTACTGGAGCTGGTAAGACAATTTTTTTGAATTCTTTAATATTGTCCTTGTTGTATAAGAATGGACCTGACGTTCTGAGATTGATTTTAGTGGATCCAAAGAGAGTAGAGTTTAATGCTTACAACAGCATACCCCATCTTTTGTCTCCAGTTATTTATGACGCTCCCAAAACAGTTAATTGTTTAAATTGGCTAGTCCAAGAAATGGCTAGAAGGTTTGAAATATTATCAGTGGATAAGGTTAAAAACATTAGAGCATATAATGAAAAGATGGTTAAAGAGGGAAGAGAGAGAATGCCCTATATTGTGTTTATTGTTGACGAATTGGCTGATTTAATAATGGCTAGGGGGAGAGATTTAGAAGTAGGAATTGTTAGATTGGCTCAACTGGCTAGAGCCATAGGAATTCATTTAGTTTTAGCTACACAAAGACCATCTGTTGAAGTTTTGACAGGTTTGATTAAAGCTAATATTACCACTAGAGTAAGCTTTAGAGTTGCCTCCCAGATTGACTCTAGAACTGTTTTAGATACTTCTGGAGCAGAAAAGCTATTGGGATCTGGTGATTTACTGTACATATCATCTGAGAACTTAAAACCAAAAAGAGTACAAGGAGCTTATATCTCAGATAAAGAACTTAAAAGAATTATTCAATGGATTATAGATAATAATGGTGAGGTTAATTTGGAAGATGAATTGGCCCAAGACTTACAAGCAGAACTAGAAAGAACAACTATAGATGCTCCTGGAGTAGATGGGGGCAATTATAATGCCTATGGAGAGCCAGGAGAAAGTGATATTTTATACCCTGAAGCAAAAGAAATAGTTATTGAGACTGAAAAAGCTTCGGCGTCTTATCTCCAAAGAAAATTGAGGATTGGCTATGCTAGAGCAGCCAGATTATTAGATATGTTAGAAGCTAAGGGCGTTATAGGCCCTGGGGAGGGAGCAAAGCCTAGGCAAGTTTTGATGGGACGCGCAGAAGAGGAAAGTAGTTTCGGTAGCGATTATAATGAAAACATATCAGGAACCATAGAAGGAGAAGAGGTAGAAGAATAGTTAATTAATTATTTAAAAATATATGGCAAAAGAAAAAAAGGTTTCTGAAAAAAAAGAAACCAAAGTTAAAGAAGAATTGCTGGGGGCTATTGAGGAAATTAAGCAACGCTTTGGAGAAGGAGCAATAATGACCCTTAAAGAGATAAGGGCAGTGGACGTTGATGTTGTTCCCACTGGATCCTTATCTGTTGATTTGGCCTTAGGAGTGGGAGGAATGCCCAGGGGAAGGGTAATTGAGATTTATGGACCAGAATCCTCTGGTAAGACCACCTTAGCCCTACATGTCGTTGCAGAGGCTCAAAAGCAGAATGGTTCCTGTGCTTTTATTGACGCAGAACATGCTCTTGACCCTGACTATGCAAAAAGACTAGGAGTAAAAGTTAAAGATTTATTGATTTCTCAACCCGATTCTGGAGAACAAGCACTTCAGATTGTAGAAACATTGGTTAAGTCTAAAGAGATTGATGTGATAGTAGTTGATTCTGTTGCAGCCTTAGTCCCAAGAGCTGAAATTGATGGAGAAATGGGAGAATTTCAAATTGGTCTTCAGGCAAGGCTTATGAGTCAAGCTTTAAGAAAACTTTCTGGTTTAATTTCTAAAACTAAAACTGTTGTTATATTTTTGAATCAAACTAGAATGAAAATTGGTATAAGATTTGGTAATCCAGAAACAACTCCAGGAGGATTGGCTCTAAAGTTTTATTCTTCAATTAGAATTGACTTAAGAAGAATAGCTCAAGTTAAGAGGGGTGAAGCTATTATTGGAGGAAGGCACAGAATGAAAGTTGTTAAGAATAAAGTTGCTGCTCCATTTAAGGTTGCTGAGTTTGATATCTATTATAATGAGGGCATTTCAAGAGAAGCTGATGTTTTAAATTCAGGAGTTAGATATGATGTTGTGAAAAGAAAAGGGAGTTGGTTTGAATATGAGGGTCAAGGATTGGGTCAAGGAATTGAAGGGTCAAAGCAATTTTTAAAAGAGAATCCTCAAATTACTAAAGAGATTACCAAAAAGATTCTTGAGTTATCTCAAAAAGAAGAATAAATAATATTTTTTAAAAAACAAAACTGCTTTTTTAGGGCAGTTTTTAGTTTTTTGAATAATGATTAATATTTTGATGTTGGAGAAAGCAATCCAAGATGTCTAGCTCTTTTAATGTTTTGAGCTAAATTTCTTTGATGTTTTGCGCAGAGTCCAGTTTGTGTTCTAGATCTTATTTTTCCCAAACCAGAAATAAACTTTCTTAAAAGCTGTGTATTCTTATAGTCTATTTCATTAATATTTTTGATACAAAAGTAACAAGCCATATATTTTTTAATTGTGTTGTTTTTCTTTCAGAAAGTAACAAGCCATATATTTTTTAATTGTGTTGTTTTTCTTTCAGAAATTAACAAGCCATATATTTTTTAATTGTGTTGTTTTTCTTTCAGAAATTAACAAGCCATATTTGATATCCAGTGTTTTAATTGTTTTTTTAGAAGGGGATGTCGGCAACATTAATTTCCTCTTCTTCTTCAATAATTGGAATTTCTTCCTCTACTTCTTCTTCTTTTTCTTTTTTATCTTCAGGTTTTGTATTACTGGGAGTTTCTTCTTTATTATTAAAAACAGTTGGTTGAGTTCTTCTTGGTCCCATTTGTAATCTTTCTACAATAATTTCTGTTCTATATTTTTTATTACCAGCTGAGTCTTCCCAAGATCTTGTTTGAAGTCTTCCTTCTATCAAAAGCATGGATCCTTTTTTTAAATATTGCTGAATTATTTCGGCGGTTCTGCCAAAAGCAACAGCACTATGAAATTCTACTTGTTCCTGTTTTTCTTTGTTTTGATTGTAAAAAACTCTATTAGTAGCAATTCTGAAATTAGCTACTGGCTGGCCCGATGGTAATGTTTTTATCTCGGGATCAGCAGTTAAGTTGCCTAAAATAAATACTTTATTCAAAAACATATTTTTAGTTTAGATTGAGGCGATTAATTAATTTATTTATTCCTCAAGAATTTCTTCTAATTTTTTATCAATATCTTTTAATTCGACTTTTTCTTCTTTTTGTTTAGAGTCTTGTGTAAAAGATTGAATTTTCTCAGCAATTTCAATTTCTTCTTTTTCGTCGACTTCCTTAATAATTTTTTCAGCTTTTTCTTCTATTTTTTTCTCAATTTCTTGTTTTTGAGCTAAAGCATCTATTTTGTCTATATATCTTTTTCTAATTTTAACTTTTTTTACTTCAATCTTAATAATCAGAAAGCGCACAATAGATTTTTCTTCTTTGAGATATTTGTCTAACAGTAATAATACTTTTGGATTATAGCTAAAAACAACTGTTTTCAAGAAAACATTTTTACTGTTTTGAATTGGATATCCAAGCGTTTTGGTTTGTTCTGGAAG
>JBDRFX010000021.1:0-67771 GCA_043818355.1 Patescibacteria group bacterium | reverse complement strand
GAAGCAGCTAATCCTACACAAACAGTTGATATAGGACATCTAATGTACTGCATTGTGTCGTAAATGGCCAATCCTGCGGTCACAGAGCCTCCTGGAGTATTAATATATAGCTTAATGCCCTTCTTAGGGTCTTGAGAGGCTAAGAATAAAAACTGAGCTATGATTGAGTTGGCTAGAGCGTCATTAATTGGGCCAGCCAAAAAGATTATTCTATCTTTTAAAAGTCTAGAATAAATATCATAGGCTCTTTCTCCTCTTTGAGTTTTTTCTATAACAGTTGGTATTAAAACCATATTTTTTAATTTCTAAGAAAACCCTCTAATAGTTGAAAAGTTTTCTCATGTCTTAAAACTTCTTTAGTATAATTCCTCATTTGTTCTGATTGAACATTAGGAGCTGGAGATTTCTTGATATCTTCGTCAATCTCTTTTTCTGTAACCTCAATCTTTTCAAGTTTCCCAATCTCCCTGAGAACTAAAGATGTTTTTACTCTTTTCTCGACCTCTGATGAAAAAGAGTCTAATATTTCTTTTTCTGTTTTACCTACTTTTTTTAAATATTCTTCAAAACCAATCTGTAGGTTTCCAGTTACTCCTTTTTTAAAATTCTCCAACATTCTTAATTTCTCTTGTTCTAAAAGAGTTTCTGGAATTTCTATTTTAGCTTTCTCGGCTATTTTTTCTAACATTTCTTGTCTTAATTTTTCTATCTCCCATTTCTCCTTTTCTTTTCTAATCTTTTCTATTTCTTCTTTGGTAACTTCAACTGATTTTTTCTTTAGCTTACCAACAATCTCTTTGTAAGAGGGAAGCTCTATTTCTGGTAAAACAGCTGTAGTGGCTTTAAATTCAAAAGGATTGTCTTTGGCTAATTTCACAATTTCTATTTTTGGAGATGCTACTACTTCAATTCCTTTTTCATCTAGCGCCTTAATATAGTTTTCTTGAATAGCTAGGTCAGCGGCTGCAAATAAAATCTTTTCTTCTCCAATCTGTTTTTCTACTATCTCTTTGGGAGCGTTTCCCTTTCTAAAACCAGGAGCTTCAATATTGACTCCTAAATTTTTAATTGCCTGATCAATATGTTTTTCAAATTCTTCAACAGAAATTTCAAATAATAGCTCTATTTCTGATTTTGGTAATTTTGTTACAGATATGTTCATTTTTTTTCAAAATAGTTAATTACTAATGGAGCCATCTGTTTCTTTCTTGAAACCACTCCTTCTAATACAAGACTATTGTTGTTTGATTGAATTCCAAACACTTCTTCTAATGCTTCTTTGTCTGAATCTAAAAAGATAACTTTTGTTTTATTTCCAATAATGTCTACTATGCCAAAGAATATTAAATCTAATCCTTTTTCTTCTTTGGTTTTTTCTAAAGAAAATAATATTTCTTCTTTTAATGCTTCTATTTTTTCTGGCTTTACTGTTTCCCAAACGCCAATACCAAATTTCTTGCCTCCAACTTCAAATTCCTTATAATCTTTAGAAACTAATTCCAAAGCAGAAATTCCAAAAATATCTGACTTTGCTTCAAACATAGCTTCTGCTAATTGATCAATATCTTCTCCAGAAATTTCAACTAATTTTTGAGCAACATCTTTATCTATTTTAGTTGTGGTGGGAGAGGTAAATTTTAAAGTGTCTGAAATAATAGCAGCCAACAATAAGCCGGCTTGTTTTTTATTAAGCTCAATATTACGTCCAGAAAAAATCTTAGCTATAATTGTAGCCGTGCTACCAATGGGTTCAGCCTTATAGAATATAGAAGAAGCTGTTTTAATTCCTCCCATATTGTGATGGTCTAAAACCCCAACCAAATTGGCTTCTTCAATTCCATCAACAGATTGAGAAAATTCACTATGATCTATTAAAAACACATCCTCCCCAACCAAACTCTCAACTATGTCTGGAGCATCCTGTTCAAAATGATTTAAAACAAATTCTGTTTCTTTATTTGGCCTTCCTGATATTTTAGGAATAGCATTTCCAGAAACAGGACCTTGAGCCTGATTAATTAACTGACTCATTACTATGGCAGAAACCACAGAATCTGTATCAGGATTTTTATGACCAATTACAATGACTTCTTTCATTTTTCTTTTTTTACTTTAATCTTGGTTTTTTTGGTTTCTTTCTTTTCTTTTTTTTCTTTTTTAACCTTCTTCGCTTTCTTGACTGGCTTTGCTTCTTCCAAGACCTCTTCTTCCGCCCTCTTCACAATATCATCAACACTATCATCGTCAACACTTTTAACATCAATCTTCCAGCCAGTTAACTTAGCAGCTAATCTAACGTTCTGCCCGTCCTTCCCAATAGCTAAAGAAAGCTGATCTTCTGGAACCAAGCAAACTACTTTATTTTTAGGTAAAATCTTAACTTCAAAAACTTTGGCAGGGGATAATGCATTGGCAATAAATTTTGCTGGATCATCAGACCATTCAATAACATCAATCTTTTCTCCTCCCAATTCATTAATAACTGCTTGCACTCTTGTTCCTCTTTGACCAACAGTAGCTCCAATTGGGTCTATGCCTTCAGCCAAAGAAAAAACTGCAATCTTTGTTCTAGAACCTGCTTCTCTGGCAATAGATTTTATTTCAACCTGATTATCAGCTATTTCTGGAACTTCTAATTCAAAAAGCTTAGTAATCAATTTAGGATAACTTCTAGACAAAAAGACTTTGGCTCCCTTGGTTGTATCTTCCACCTTAACAACAAAGAATTTTAATCTTTGATTTGGTCTATAAAATTCACCGGGAACCTGCTCTTCTCTAATTAAAATTCCAAGGGTTTTTCCAATATCAACAAAAACATTGTTATTCTCAATTCTCTGTATAATTCCTGAGATAATTTCTCCTTCCTTGTCTTTATAATCTGTAAATACACTTTCTCTCTCTGCTTCTCTTAATTTCTGCATGATAACCTGTTTAGCAGTTTGAGCTGCTATTCTTCCATATTCTTCACGCATTTCAAGAGGAATTTTTAAATCTTCATCAACTTGAATATCTTTTTGAATTTTTTGAGCATCCCCAAGCATTATATGCTTTTCTGGATTGAATCTAATTTTCTTTCCTTCTTCTGGATCTTCTATTCTTTCCATTTCATCTTCTTTCATTTGTTCAAGTTCTTCATCTGAATAAATCATACTTTCTTCTACCACTTTTTTTATTTGCCAAAACAAAAGCTTGCTTGTTTCTATATCAAGCTTAGCCTGAATGATTTGACCTCTTTCGCCATAATCCTTTTTATATGCTGCTGCTATCGCTTGTTCAATAGTTTCAAACACTTTTTCAGCAGAAATACCTTTTTCTTCGGCAATTTCATTCACAACTGATACAAAATTTTTTATATCCATATTTTTTTAATTAAAATATCCGTTTTTCAACGGACTACGTTAAAGTATACCATACTTTATCTATCTGTCAATTTTTTTATTATCCTCTTAACTCTGAAGTCTTTAGATACTTCATCGTCAAAAATAATACGATTGAGCAATACTTTTTTTCTATATTCCGGATCTTTCAACTCTTTAATTGGACTTAATCTTTTAAGAAAAATCGGGATTAAAACTATTTTACCGAATAAGCCAGCTGAATCAGCTTGTCCGAAAACATTAGCATAAAAAATAGTGGCAAATAAAGCCAGGATTGTACCGATTGAAGCATTCCAAACTATTCCGAAAGAAACAACTAAGCTCAAAGCTATATAGAAAAGAGTTGAGTTAAAGGCCAACAATACTCCTCCAAAAGTTCCTATTCCTCTTCCTCCATTAAAGTTTAAAAACAAAGACCAATTATGACCAATAACTGCAGCCACTCCACATAAAGCTTGCACTAAATTTGGCTCTCCAAAATATTGCGCCATCTTAATAGCAAGATAACCCTTAAATATATCAAATAGTGCTGTTAAGAGTCCTGGCACAAAACCAACATTCTTCAAAACATTACTGCCTGATGTTTTTTTCCAACCAATCTCTAAAATATTTTTATCACTAAAAAGATTCGTAAAAATATAGCCAAAAGGAATAGATCCCAATGCATAAGACAAAAATATTAACAAAACAGAATTAATGGCCATACTATTTATTTTTTAACTTTTCTTTGCCTTTTTCTTTAATAATCTTCACAAACTCTCCAACAAGCTTTTTAACGTCTTTTGAATTTTCTGCTGCTGTTCCAACAAACAACACATCAGCTCCCGCCTCAACAACCTTCCCTGCCTGTTCTGGATTTTTAATTCCACCACCAACAATATATGGAACTGAAATTGTTTTACTAACCATAGAAATCATTTCTAAAGGAACATGTTCGGGTGAAGCTGATCCTACATCTGTATAAACCATTCTTTGGCCAGAATATTCAGCAGATAAGGCTAAGGCTGATGCAATTTTTGGCTTGTTTCTTGGTATCAAATTAGCATCTCCAACCCAGCCAGCTGTTCCTCCTGGGGACACCAGAATATATCCAATAGGAATTGGCTCTATTTTAGATTTTCTAATCACTGGAGCTGCTAACATTTGAGCTTGAGAAATCCAATAAGGATTTCTGGAATTCAATAAAGACATGAACATTATTGCATCCGCATAACTAGATATTGTGGCAATGTTGCCTGGGAATAACAAAGTAGGAGTTTTAATTTTTTCCTTTATTCCTTTGGTTACTTCGTCTAATAATTGACCTTGAGCTTCTGTGCTACCACCAATAGAAATAACATCAACTCCTGCTTTAGAAGCAAGAACCGCTGTTTCTATTGCTTTTTGAGGGCTCTGATAATCGCAAGGATCAATTAAGATCACTAAAACAGCACCCTCTTTAGCAATTTTATCTTGAATATATTTTTCTACTTTTCCTATTTTTTGCATTATATTTTTCTTGTTATTAAGAAATTAACAAATTCTTCTAATCTTGTTTTTGCTTCTGACTCTGAAAGCAATTTATTTGCTTCTGCCCAAGCATCAGCCATAATTTTTTTTGCTTTTCCCCTAGCATAATTAATACTGTCATATTTTTTAATAATCTCAATTGCCTCTCTTCTTTCATCCATATCATCTGTGTGTTTATCTAAAATCTCTATCAATCTGACTTTATCTTCCTCTGAAGCTTTTTGCAAAGCATGAATAACCATTAAAGTTCTTTTTCCTTCTTTAATGTCGTTACCAAATGCCTTTCCAAAATCAGTCCTCCCTTCGTCTGAAGCAACAACGTCAAGTATGTCATCCTGAATTTGGAATGCAACACCAATGGCTTCAGCTACTCTCCCCGCAGCTTCTACAAGCTCTTCAGAACCTTCAGAAAAAATAACTGCTAACTTTGCTGACATTCTAGAAAGACATCCTGTTTTAAATGCACACATCTGCAAATATTCATCTTCTGAAATATTAACTGCCCTACCATTGTGCCAAAAAATATCTGTACCTTGACCAAGAGCAACGTTCATCATTTCTTGTGCATAAACCTCATAGGCTTTAGATAAAATCTCTGGACTGAATTTCTCTTTATTTTTAGAAAAAGCCAATAAAGGATAAAAATACATGAAATTCCCGGCATTAATAGCAACATCTACTCCAAATATCTTATGAATACAAGGTTTTCCTCGCCTAAGCTCTCCCTGATCTTCAATATCATCTATCATTAATGTTCCGTTATGAACAATCTCTGGAACTAAAACTATATCTTTAATTTTTTCTATATCTCCACCAATAGCTTCCGCTATTAATAAAAACAGAACTGGTCTCCATCTTTTACCTCCCCTGTCCATAAGATCCCAAAAAGGATTCAACAATGTGGCTTCGGCTGCCTCTAAGCTATAGGCATAATGAGGCTTTCCAAAAACAAAATCTGCCCACTTTTCCGAAGCCTTTCTTGGCATATACTTATTAATAATGTCATCTATCTTGGGCTTCATTTGATCCAAATATTCAACGAATTGACTTTCTTTTTTTTCATTTAAATCAGCCATATAAATTCTTAAATGTTTTTAATTAATAATTTTACAATTAGAACTGATGTTCACAATTGTAATATGTGGATAGCTATATTGCAATTTTTTCTTGTTTTACTTATCATACTACATATACACAAAACATATGAATCCTTATTTAAAAATCCTCAGACCAGAAACATCTTTACTAGGAGCCATGGGCGCCATCGTCGGCGCTCTTATTTCGGGATCTAATTTTTCTATTCTCTTTTTATATATTGCTCTTTCTGTCTTTTTTATAACCTCTGCTGGAATGGTAATCAATGATTACTATGACTATGAAATAGATCAAATTAATGCTCCGGAACGTCCCATTCCATCCGGTCAAATATCCCGCGAGAAAGCTTTCTATTATAGTCTTGTCATGTTTGCCCTAGGCCTCATATTTGCTTTTATGATCAATATCAATTGTTTTATTTTAGCACTAGCCAACACTGTGGTTGAATTCTTTTACGCTAAAATCTATAAAAGATGGTGGCTATTGGGCAATATACTTGTAAGCTGGCTCTCAGCTTCTGTCTTTATTTTCGGAGCCCTTATAACTTCTAACTTTCAACTTACAGGAATAATGTTTACTTTGTCTTTCTTGGCCAATATGGGAAGGGAAATTTTCAAAAGCATAGAAGATATTAAGGGTGACAAAGCTGTAAATTCTGACACCTTGCCAATAGCTTCTGGGATAAAAACTGCCAGAGAAATAGCTAGAGGATTTATTGCTTTTGCTATCCTTTTATCTCCATTACCATATTTCTCTGGCCTCTTAAAGGCTAACTATCTAAAAACTATTCTTCTAGGAGACACTCTTTTTCTTTATTCTCTATTCCAAGGCCCAACTCGCAACAAGAAGACAACTAAGCTGGCAATGTTTTTTGTTTTATTGGCTCTGATCTTAAGCCTAAAAATCTAAAATTAAATTATCCGAAACTATCTTCGCTTTTCCTTAAGATAAAAAATATTCTTGATAATTTTAATATGCTCTTTCTTGATTCTGGGTTTTTTAAAGCTAAAAACAATATTTTCGAAAAGTTTACTTCAGTGGCATTTTCTTGATTAATAATTTCAGCAAGAACGTTAAAAACAGAGTTCGGTAAAGAGGAGATTAATTTCTTGGCTAAGATTAAATCTGGATCAAGAAATGACATTGATTTAATTCTTTTTTCATAGAGATAAGCTTTATTTTCTAGAATACACTCTGACGCAATCTTCCCTGAGAACATGGCATTTTTAATCCCTCCATCAAAAACAGGATCAGCCAATGCTCCAGCATCTCCAACCAGAAGAGCATTGTCTTTAAAAAGCTTCATTTTAGCTCCTCCAGAAGGGATAGAACCACTAATATTTTTTATTAGCTCGTAGTTTCCAAACTCTTTTCGCACGACCTTTTCCATAAAATAATCAAACGATTCTTTTAAATTTCCCTTACCTCCCAAGCCAATATTGGCCGTATGGCTAGACTTGGGGAACACCCAAGCATATCCGTGAGGAAATTTCTCGTTATCAAAATATATTCTTATTCTTTCTGCTAAAATATCCTTTTCAGTTTTAACTAGATATTGGATGGAAGGTGAAATCTTAGGAGAACTATTAAAAATACTTCTCCTAACAATAGAAGCCGGACCATCAGCTCCGATCAAATATTGGCAGTCATATGTTTCTCCTGATTCTGTTTTAATCTTCCATCTCCCATTCTGTCTCTTAATCTCAACTACCTTGGTATTTAATTTAATTTTATCTTCAAATCCTTGAGCTAAGAATTTTTCAAAAAGGATTCTGTCCAAAATAAAACCCGCACCATTTGCCTTTGGTGTGAAAGATTGACCAGATGGCGCAACTAACTCAATCTCGTTGATGGTAGATGAAATCCAACTAGAATCTGGTTTTATGCCTAGTTTTTCTAAGGCTCCCTTATTGATAGCCTCTGCGCATTGAACCGGTCTGCCAATTTCTTTTTTTTTCTCAAGGATAAGAAAATCCTCTAAATATCTAGCGGCCATTAAACCAGCAGGTCCCGCACCAACAATGATAGTTTTAGGCATGTTAGTTTTTTTTCTTAAAATACCATTTGGGTCTTGCTCCCTTCAGGGCAGGAATAAAATGTGGCCATTGCTTTATAAATATTGGCAATGCCATTAATAGGCTGGCTATAGAATACTCTGGTACTAAATAATATCCCACTAATGGCAATAAAAGATTGGCCATAAATTGACCGAAAAAGAATGTTTGGGTGGCCAAAACAAATAAAATAGAAAGGCTCGCCCAAGGAAGAAGCAAATATTTAAAATTCAAAATACCAAGAACTCCTATCAAAGAAGCTTGGGCTTTTCCTCCATAAAAATGCCCATCAAGCATTTTGAAATATATTGAATAGCAATGTCCTAAAATAACTCCAAAAGATGAAGCTGTCGCGATTGATAAATCTCCATGTCCTAACCATTGAGGAATCAATACTGCTAAGGCTCCTTTTCCTGCATCTCCCAAAACAGACAGAAGAAATAAATGAACCTTGCCAGTAATTCTCATAACATTCATTGAGCCAACATTCTTAGACTGCTCTTCTCTTATGTCTTTGTTAGCAAATTTTTTAACAATTAAATAGGCCGTTGGAAATGAACCCAAAAAATAGGCAAGTAAAAAGAAAATTATTTGTGAGGCATTAATCATATTATTATTTTTTAATTAATTTTTAGGACCAAGAAGCGATAATGCTACCTGAGTCTAATTCATCCTCAAGATCAGAAGACATTCTGTTGATAAATGAAACTTCTGCCTTAATTTCTTTCAAAAATTTGCCTAATCTCTCTACTTCCTCTTCATCTCCGGTATGAGTGATTACCACTCTGATCTTCTTGCCATTCCTGCCTAGCTTCTTGCTGTCTGAATCAATAGATTTAAATATAGCTCCTGCTATGTCAAAAGTCCCGAATCTAAATCCCGTTCTGATAATTCTAATATTTTTATTTTTCTGCACCCTCTTGATCCATCTAGCCCTTTCTCTCCTTTGGAATTGGTCTTTAAGATTGGGTAAGAAAATATATGTGTGAATGTTATGAATCTCTCTGTGTAATTTAGCTATCATATCTCTGATATCTCTCTGTTCTTTAATAAATTCTATCATTTTTAAAACCAAAAGAGATTCACCCGAACTAATGTTCAAAGAATCTAGTACATAAACATTAAGGGGATTTTCTAGTCTTGATCTAATATCCATGGCTGTCTGGTAGTTAGAGCTTACCCTAGAAGAAGAGGTAACTACTAATATTCTCTTAAATTTTTTGAGTTGAGCTTTCAGAATTTGCTCCAAATCATCATTTTTACCTGCAACCTCTATGCCATATCTTTTTTTAATCTTCGGAGTTAAATCCACAAATTCATCAACAACGATTCCAATAGAAATTTCTTTTATTGATTTTTCTCCTGCGGCCTCTCTAATCATATCTTCTACTCTCATGTTTTCAATTTTACCAATATTCCTAAGAATGTCTTTTACTTCTTCTGTCAAATCAGTATGAATATGAACCTTCACTTTATCTCCAATCTGAATTATATCTATGCTGTCTCCAAATCCCTTTAGTTTGGCCTTAATTTCTTCTGTGGAAAACTTAGGATTAAAAATCAAAACAACTATTTCAAATCTATTATTGACTGTTTGTATAAACCTCTTAACTTTCTCTGATGCTTTTTCTTCTTTTTGTGGTAATTCTCTGGGACTATCTTGCTTTTGGTCTATAGCTTCAAGATAGCTTTCTAAGATTATTAAAAATCCTAAACCCCCAGCATCTACAACATTGGCTTTCTTAAGAACATCCATTTTTTCTTGAGTCGCAATCAGAGCCTCCCTTGCTTTTTCCGTAGCATTTTTAAAGAGAACAACAATGTCTTTTTCTTTTTCTGCATCCATCTCTATACTCTTTGAGGTGGCCTCAATTACGTCTAAAATGGTCCCTTCTTTGGGCTCTTGAATACTAGAAATTGCTCTTTCTAAACCTTTTTGAAAAGAAAGTGATAACTCTTTTGCTGTAATAGAATTATCGTCACCCAGAGCTGGTAAAAATCCAGCCAAAAAACCGGTATAAATTATACCAGCGTTTCCTTGGGCCATAGTTAGAGCTCCATCAAGAATAGCATCTGAAAGATCTTTTAAGTTAGAGAATTCTTTATCTTCAATGGCTTCTTTTATGCCAAAAAGAGTTTTAGATAAGTTCGTACCAGTATCTTGATCTGGAACTGGAAAAACATTTATTTTGTTTATTTCTTCTTTTTCTTCTTCCACTCTTTGATAAGAAAGAAGAATCATCTTTTTCAACTCTTTTCCCGTTAAAGTATCCATAATTCTTAACGAATTTTTTCTTCAAGATCTTTAAGAATCTTTGATGCAATTTCTTTTCCTCCCAAGCCAAAAGCAATACCAATTGTTAATGTAATGGTTGCAATCAAACCAACGAATATAGTCAAAATCAAAGTTGGAGTAATCTGAAGCTGATACAGAATAATTAAAACTGTTAACGCCCAAATAATCCAACGAATTACTCTGCCCAAAAACCTAGAATAAGTTATCTTTTCTTCTTCTAGTGAGGCTACTACAATTTTTTGAGAAAAATCAGCGATAAAAACGGCTACTATGAAAATAAAAGCAGCAATAAAAATGTTAGAAAAATAATTAACTGCCTGAGCTAAGAAATTACTGAATTGAGGAAGGCCGATAATCTCAGCAGAAGCCATTAAAAATAACAGTGTAAAAAAACATCTTACCAAATTACTAAAAAACTCTACTCCGTCCATATTAAAACCGGCATCTTCTAGGCTTTCCCAACTCATTCTTTTGAGTGCTTGGTTAAACTTTGTTTTATTCAATAAAACAACTACCCAGGACGCTATCCATTTTGACACCAAAAGACCAACTAAAAATGTAATATTAGCCCATAAAAGCTTAGGAAGATGTTCTACGAAACTTTCTAAAAATAGTTGCACGAATTGATCAAAAATCATATTTTTAAATATTTTAATTTTTAAATTGAACAAACACGATACTATCCCATTAAAATATTTTACCATTTACTCCTAGACAAGCCTAACATAAATCCAACTTGAGTGGAAGTAGAATGAAAAATAAATGTGAAAACAGCCAAGGTAATCCAAACCATTAAGTCTATTTTTAATCCGTAAAATAAATATAGAAAAAAAGCTGACCCTAAAACATAATTGGTTTGATCCCAGGGCATAAACTTAGCTCCTGATTTTAAGTTAAGTCGTCTTTTTATAAAAGCAAAAAACATATCTCCGAAAGAAGCTCCCAAAGTAATTGATAAACCAAAAGTCAAAATATTGGATTCTTGGTAATTAATTAAACTAACGCTTTGAGCTACTGGACAATTTATATATAACCACCTCTGAATAAAAACAACCGCCAAGCCAACTATTCCTCCCAATATGAATCTCCAAGTTTTATGACTACCCAACAATGGCTTGCCCCCAAACTGTCTTCCTCCGTCTACCGGCTTATCAAAAAAATTAAGAACTCCGAGGCTTGACGTCAAGGAGGGAATCATATTGTTAAAATAAGCTGGAAGAAAAAAGTAGAAACAGGAAAAAAGAAATTTAAACATGGTTTTGTCTTGAATTTAATATTTTCTATGTGTAAAATACTGTAATGAAAGCTGACCTACATATTCACACTTCATATTCTTACGATAGCAAATCTGAGGCAAAAAAAATAGTCTCTAAAGCTCTACAAAAAGGATTAGGCTGTATTGCTATTTGTGATCATGGAACTATGGAAGGAATTCCAGAAATTATAAAAAAAGCTCAAGGAAAATTATTGGTTATTCCCGGCATTGAAATAAAAAGTTCTCAGGGAGACATCTTGGGATTGAATGTCACAAAGCCAGTTGCTGATGGCCTAAGCCCAGAAGAAACAATCTTGGAATTAAAAAGACAAGGAGCTTTTGTTGTTATACCCCACCCTTTTGTTTTGGGACTCTCTAGATTCAAGGGAAATTTAGAAAAAATAGCTCATCTTATTGATGCTATTGAAGTTAAAAATGCTAACATTGCTCCAAGGGATAATGCCAAAGCTTTATCCTTCGCTAAAAAACATAATCTTGCCATAACAACAGGATCTGATGCTCATCACTATCATTTCGTTGGAAAAACATATCTTGAAATTGCAAAAAAATGTATTTCTGCCGAAGAGATATTTCAAGAAATTAAAGAAGGAAAAGTAGTAGCTATGGGCGAAGAAACTAATTTAATTGAAAAAGGCCTCTGTTTCTTTTATAGGAATATTAATAAATTAACTTATTATTTCAAAAAATATGTTGGCTGAAAAAAGACAAAATTTTAAAAAATTAGAGAATATGGTGGGAACTTTATTCTATAAATTTTTGACCCCAAATCAATATTCTTATTTAGCTATTTTTATTTCCTTAATTGGTTTCAAATTTCTAATAGAATTAAAACTAAAAACCGCTTTGGTGTTGTTAGCCACAGCCTCATTTCTAGACTTTGTTGATGGGGCGGTTGCTAGAAAAACCGAAACTGCATCTAAAAAGGGTGCTTATTTAGATACCATTCTAGACAGATATGTTGAGGGAATTATTTTGCTTGGATTTTTATTTCTCCCGCTTCCTCAAATTTTATTCCCAAACTATATTTGGATATTTTTAGCTTTATTTGGTTCTCTAATGACAACTTATGCCAAAGCTGCTGGCAAAGAAAAGGGCATACTAGAAATAGAACTCAAAAAAGGTTTAATCGGTAGGGGAGAAAGGATGATTTTAGAAAATCTAGCCATATTTTTGGGGATATTCAATCTACAATACACAATATATCTCATTATTGCTCTAGCTGTCCTATCTAATCTTACTGCTATTCAAAGAATTTTTCTCGTTCTCAACCAAAAATAAATCGCAGAATATTGTGGACCTAACGGGAATCGAACCCATGTCGCTGCTATGCGAAAGCAGTACTCTACCACTAAGCTATAGGCCCCTATTTGTAATAAACTGTTTGTGATAAATTCTGTTTATCGCAAACTATTTCACCCAATACTTATCTTTAGTCATTTCGTCGTCCTTGATTTCTATTTTCTCAACACCCTCCTTAGTTTTTTTGGAAAGTTTCTTAAGTTTTGTTTCTGATAGTTTATTCAAATTATCAATTTCTTCTTTCAAAAATTTCTTTTTATTCTTTTTGGGATCTTCTAAAACATAACCCAGAAGAATGTTTAATATATATCCTATTTTAGGACCTGGCTTAATTTCCAATTGTTTAATTATGTCATTTCCAGAAACCCTCAACATTTTAACTGAAATAGGATCTTTTGATATTTTTTCAATAGCATATTCTAAATGTCTCAACTTATATGGCTTGGCTTTGGGACAACCCGATCCTATTCTGTCAGCCATTCTAACTTTGATTAAATCTGGCATATCTTCAATGCCCACGTTCCGTGTAAGTTTTCTAACCGAAGCATCACCAACCTCATCGGGATGATAATAAAAAAGATGATACCTCACTAACTTAACTATTTTTTGAATTTCCTTTTTAGAAAACTTCAATCTTTCTAATATTTCCCTAGACATTCTAGCCCCCACAACTTCATGCCCATAAAAAGTAGCATTTTCTCCTTGCCCTCTCTTGGTTCTCGGTTTACCAACATCATGTAGCAAAGCTGCTAGTCTAACAAATTTATTAAAGTTTTTCTCTGCGGTAAATCTTAAAGATTCTATGTTATGTGCATAGCAACCCAAGGTGTGATGTTTGTTTTGTTTTACTTTATATCCTTCTTCTAGTTCTGGGATAATATATTTTAATAATTCCAATTCTCTTAAAAGCTCTATTCCGTCTGCTGCTCTTTTTGACATAATGATTTTCATTAACTCATCTCTGATTCTTTCTTGAGATACATGTTTTAGTAAAGAAGAATTTTTAATAATGGCTTTTTGGGTTTTTGATTCAATATCAAAACCCAAAACAGTAGCAAATCTAACTGCTCTCATCATTCTTAGGGCATCCTCTGAAAAACGCTCTTTGGCTTTTCCAACTGCTTTGACTAATTTATTCTCTACATCTTTTTGGCCACAAAAAGGATCGATAATATTGCCCTTAGCATCCATAGCTATTGCGTTGATTGTAAAATCTCTTCGGGACAAGTCCTCTTCAAGTGTTTTAGCTATTTTTACATTATCAGGATGTCTTTTGTCAGAATATGTTGTTTCGAAACGATAGGTAGTAATTTCAATCTCTTTAAAATTAGCATCTTTGCTTTTAGTTTGAATCGTGACTGTTAAAAAATCATTCTCATAAAAATTGTTTGGGAAGATTTTTTGAATTTCTTCGGGGCTGGCATTCGTAGCTATATCCCAATCATTGGGATCTTGGCCTATCAAAAAATCTCTCACGCAACCTCCAACAATATGAGCATTAAAACCCTTTTTCTCTAATTGAGAAATTATTGAACTGATAATCTTTGGAATCTTCATTCTTTTATTCTATGATGAAAAATTAGTTTTTTCAATCAAAAAGACTTGATTTTTTATTAAAAATATGGCAAAAAAGCTTTGTTGCTTTCTGTTCTTGCCCAAAGGTAAATTGAGTGGTAAAATATGTAATAAAATTAAAAAGATATTCCTGCATTCGAAGTACACCCCCGTAGTCTAATTGGATATGGCGCTGCGCTTCGGACGCAGAGACTACAGGTTCGAGTCCTGTCGGGGGTACAAAAATCTATGGCAAACAAAATCAAAATGAAGTTATTGGGCAATCTACTTTTTTTATTCCTTTGTTTAGTCCCAATAACCACAATGGCTTATGAATTCATTCCTTGTGGAACAATAGCTAATCCCTGCAAGTTTTGTCATCTTTTTGTACTTATCAATAACGTCATCAATTTTATTTTAACCAGACTTACTCCTATTGTAGCAACATTAATGTTGGTTATCGGAGGAGGTTATTATATGGCAGCAGGAGCAAATCAAAATCACCTAAAAACAGCTCAAGAAATATTTAAAGCAACTGTAGTGGGATTATTAGTCATTTCAATGTCTTGGATATTCTTAAACACCTTTCTTTCTTTCATGGGAGTATCTGAGTGGACTGGCATTGGCACTTGGTGGCAAATCAATTGCCCATAAAAATAAAGAGGCCCCGCTAGCTCAATCGGTAGAGCAGTTGCCTCTTAAGCAATTGGTTGTAGGTTCGAGTCCTGCGCGGGGCACATAAAAATACTTAAAAACAAAAATTTAAATTAAAACAATATGCTAACTTTAGAAGAAAAAGACCAAATTATTAAAAAATATAAGCTTCATAATTCAGACACTGGTTCACCAGAGGTGCAAGTAGCTTTGTTGTCAGAAGAAATTGAACAATTACTTTTACACTTAAAAAAACATACCAAAGACCTCCACTCAAAAAGAGGTTTATTAAAAATGGTTTTTCAAAGAAAGTCTCTCTTGAAATACTTAAAAGAAAAAGACATTAAGAGACATGACAATATCGTTAAAAAAGTTGGCTTAAAAAATAAATGACCATCTCTCAACACAAGGGTCAAAGAGTAGCAGTTCTAATAGACGTCCAGAACCTTTACCATTCAGCTAAAAATCTTTATACTGCTAAGGTTAACTTCGGAGCCGTTTTAAGATTAGCCGTAGCTCAAAGAAGTCTTATCCGCGCTTTTGCTTATGTGATTAAAACTAAGGGTGGAGAAGAAAAAGCATTTTTTGAAGCTTTAGTAAAATTAGGCATTGAAACTAGAGTTAAAGATTTACAAGAATTTCATGGTGGAACAAAAAAAGGAGACTGGGATGTTGGCATAAGCATTGATGCTGTTAGAATCGCTCCAGCAATAGACACAATTGTTTTGGCTTCAGGAGATGGTGATTTTATTCAATTAGTTGAATACTTAAAAAATCAAGGAAAAAGAGTGGAAGTAATTGCTTTCGGAAGATCTGCCTCTTCAGCACTCAGGGAAGTTGTAGATGACTTTATTGATTTAGAACAAGACGCTAAAAAATACTTAATTAAAAATAGATAAAAATGGAAAAATTTACTTTAAAAATAGGAGAAAAAGACTTAACAGTTGAAATTAATGATTTAGCAGAACAGGCTTCAGGATCTTGCATAATTCAGTATGGAGATACTGTTGTTTTGGCTACTGCCGTGATATCTGAAATTCAAAAGGATGGATTAGACTATTTTCCCTTATCTGTTAACTATGAAGAAAAAAACTATGCTGCTGGTAAAATTCTAGGATCGCGCTATATGAGAAGAGAAGGAAGACCTTCTGACGAAGCCGTTATAGTCTCAAGATTAATTGATAGAGCTATTAGACCTCTTTTCCCAAAAGGGTTTAAAAAAGAAGTACAGATTATTATCACCTGTCTCTCTTGGGACAAAGAAAACGATGCCGATGTTATTGGATTATTAGCCGCCTCAGTGGCTCTTTTAGTTTCTGATATTCCTTGGTTAGGACCTGTGGCTCCTCTCAGGATAGGACAAGTTGATGGAAAAACTATACTCAATCCTACCTATGAACAAAGAGAACAAAGTGTTTTTGACCTAGCTATCTCTGCTGTTTTTAATCAAAATAAATTAGAATTTAATATGATTGAAGCTGAGGCCAAAGAAGCAGATGAAAAAATAATGCTTGAAGCTTTAAAATCAGCTCAACCAGAATTTGAAAAAATAATTGAGTTTCAGAATAAAATTGCTCAAAAAGTTGGTAAAACTAAACAAGAATTTATAGCAAAAACTATTTCCGAAGGAGTTGAGAAAGATATTAGAAATCTTTTAACAGACAAACTATCTAAAACTATTGAAATTCAAGATAGAAGAGAAAGAGAGGATGGTCTAAAAAAGATAGAAGAAGAAATGTTAGAAATTGCTAACAAAGAACTTCCCGAACAAGATAATAATGGAACTGTAGAAAACTTCTTAGAAGATTTTACTGATGAACTTTTCCATGAAAAAATATTGCAAGACAAAAGACTTGATAACAGAAAAATGGATGAAATAAGGAAGATATCTGTAAAAGATGGATTGTTCTCAAGAACTCATGGATCTGGATTATTTTGCAGAGGAAAAACCAAAGCATTGTCTATTTTAACATTGGGTGCTCCTGGAGACGTTAGGCTATTAGATGGCATGGAGGTTTCTGGAGAAAAAAGATATATGCATCACTATAACTTTCCACCTTATTGTGTGGGAGAAGTAAGACCTATTAGGGGACCTGGCAGAAGAGAGATAGGACATGGCATGTTAGCCGAAAAAGCTTTGAAGCCTGTTATGCCTTCTCAAGAAAATTTTCCATATACAATCAGAGTTGTAACAGAAATATTGTCTTCTAACGGCTCAAGCTCTATGGCTGCCACTTGTGGATCAACCATTGCCCTAATGGATGCAGGAGTGCCAATTAAGGCCCCTGTAGCAGGTATTTCTTTGGGCTTGGCTAGAAAAGGCAATGACTTTAAAATCTTAACTGATATTCAAGGATTAGAAGATCATTTCGGAGACATGGACTTAAAGATAACTGGAACAGAAAAAGGAATCACTGCTGTTCAAATGGATATTAAAATTAGAGGAATCTCCTTGGAAATTCTAGAACAAGGATTCAAACAAGGTCAAAAAGCTCGTTTAGAAATCTTAAAAGAAATTCAGAAAGTTATTCCTGAACCAAGAAAGAATCTATCTCCATTTGCTCCTAGAATATTGACCATTAAAATTGATCCTGAAAAGATTGGCGATGTGATTGGAAAGGGAGGTAAGATAATAAATGAGATTACTCAAACCTGCAATGTTACAATTGATATTGAAGAGGATGGACAAATCTTTGTAACAGCTGAATCAGAAAAAGATGCTCAGAAAGCCATGGATTGGATAGAAACTTTGACCAAAGAAATTGAAGTTGGTCAAGAATTTGAAGGCACTGTTGTAAAGATTTTAGACTTTGGCGCTTTTGTAGAATTACTACCTGGAAAAGATGGTATGATTCATATTTCTAAGTTATCTGACAAGAGAATAGATAAAGTTACTGATGTAATTAACATTGGTGACAAAGTGCAAGTCCAGGTAATTTCTGTTGACGAACAAGGCAGAATTAATTTGAAACTTAAAAGTATCGTAAAAAAATCTTAAAATCTCTTTAAATGGCAGAAGAACAAAAAGAGGAAAAATTAAAGTTCTTAAGAAGAGAAGACATTAGGACAATGCAAAAAGACCTGAAAAGTCTCAGGGAAAATGCAGCCCAAACAGAAAGAGAAAGGATTGCGTCTTTGGAAATTGAAAAAAGTGGAGGAAAAATTATTACTCCATCTCCGTCCACACCACTTCCTACGTCCGACCCACAGACTGTAACAGAAGATATTATACCTAAAAAGATTTATCGACCCTCTCAAGCTAAAAAATATCTCGTCAGAATAGCAATAATCTTAATCTTTTTATCCATAGCTGGCTTTTTGGTTATTAAAATTATAAATAAAAATAATCAAGAAGAGATACCGGAGGCAATAAATCCAGAGGAAATTGTTGAAAAAATTCCCGAAATAAAAGAACCAGAAAAAGTGGAACTGCCCATAGAGGAACTGATAAAAAACAACCTTATTTCGTGGGGATATAAAGTTCCCAGCGAGCCTCGTGATATTGATACTATTATTATTCATTCAGGATACAGTACTAGCGAAGATTCATACGATATTTTCACAATACTTGAAAAATATAAAAACTATAAAGTTGCTCCCCATTACTTTATTAACAGAGAAGGAGTAATCTATCTTTTAATTCCTAATGAATATATCGCTCATCATGCTGGTAGTGGAGCAATGCCAGATGGTAGTAGAAAGAATATTATTAATGATTTTTCTATAGGTATTGAGTTGATTTATAAAATAGACGAAAGTCCTAATGAAAACCAATATAAATCCTTAGCCCTGCTGGTTAATTATTTACAAAAAGAATATCCAATTAACCAAGAAAACATATTAGGAAGAAATGAAATTTCTCCAGAACAAACAGATCCTTGGAATTTTTCTTGGGAAACGTTAGATTTTTACACACAACAATTATCTCTTTAAGTATGAAGAAAATACTTTCTTCGTTTGTTTTTTTGATAATAGCCATAACGCTGGCTTATTGTTTTCCAGTTAGAGAGTCAGAGGTTATTCTACCAGAAGAAAAATTTAAAAAAGAAATTTCTTTGGGTAACTGGGATATTCAGTCCCTTGAAGAATTAATTGAAAGATCTAAAGAATATAATGACGGAGATAGAATAGACTATATTTCAAAAATGTTCTTAGAAATTCCGTATAAGGCTGACACCCTAAACACTGATAAGGATTTGTCAGAAAATCTTGTAATCAAGTTAGATGAAATGGATTGTTCTACTTTCTTGGATTATGTTGTGGCTCTGTCTCTATCAAATGACTTTTCAGACTTTTATGATAAATTAAAATTAATCAGATATGAAAATGGAGAAGTCAGTTTTATCAAAAGGAATCATTTTTTTGCCCAATGGATAGATAATGCATATAATATAAATAATATATCAAATACTTTTGAAGGATTTATTTGCGAACAAAAAGAACTTAATAGCAAAGAATGGGTAGAGGGAATTGCTCCTATTGATAAAGAAATATGTTTCGTTCCAAGAGAGAATCTTATGGAATCTTATCAGTTTTTAAAAAATGGAGACTTGATAGGATTCTATACTAAGAATGAAGGGCTAGACATAACACATCTTGGAATTATATCAATTAGTGAAAAAATTCTTTTAAGACATGCCTCTTCAATAAAAGGAAAAGTAATCGAAGAATCTTTAGAAGAATATTTAAAAAATAATGGTCGACAGGGGTTAATAATAGCTAGAATAAAAAATTAAAAACATGAATGAAAAATTAAAAACAGAATTAAAGGAAAAATTAAAAGCAGAAAAAGAAAAACTAGAAAAAATGCTAGGTGGTTTTGCTGAGAAAGACAGTACCACCGAAGGGGATTGGGACACTAAATTTCCTTCCATGGGAACAGGTTCTGAAGGAGTAGACCTAGAGAAAGAGGCTGATGAAGTAGAACAATACAGCACGCTACTTTCTATAGAAGAAAGCTTAGAAACTAAATTTAAAGATATTAATTTAGCTCTAAAAAAGATTGAAAAAGAAAAATATGGCATATGCGAGGTATGTGGCAAGCCTATTAATATTGAAAGATTAAAAATTTCTCCTCAAGCTAGAATTTGCTTAAAGTGCAAAAAGTAATTTAAAAAAGACATCTTAAAGGAATTTTAAGCCCGTAGATGGCTTTTTGTTTTTGAGAAAAATTTGCCTAAAAAACATATTTAATATATATTTTAATTTGCAATCTCCCTATTCTTAATTTGAATAAGGGGGAAAGCATCGAGGAGTAAGATTGATAGAAGAAAAACCATCAGGATACTGCGAATATGGGAAAAGCATGGCTCCAATCGGCATAACATCACAAAAATTTGTGTTGTCGAATGGAACGAGAACAGCACGACTAGCGCTAGAAATATCTGGCAATAACCAATTAAAACTAATAGGAAGCCTGAGAAAAAGGAAAAAGAGCGAGCCATTCTTTTTTTGCGAGGCAGAAAAACTTATTAGTCTACAACAGGCAAAAGAAATGCTTAGTGTTTCTGGCTCCAGTGTGCTAAATGGAGTCTATATAAAAATGGGTAGATACGTAGTTGTCCCCGGAACAAGTAAAAAACTTGAAGAGAACATATCTGTTCATGTTACACCCCAGATACAGGCAGGCTTCGCAAATTTCCTAGAAAAACACATATAATCCCACCTTTTTTTCTTATTTTTTAAAACCGCTATTTTCCAATGGAATATAGCGGCTTAATTTTTTGTAAAATATTGTTTTTATTACCAGCTTAACTTTGTTCCAACTGAATATCCACCTAAAAAGTTTGCGGTTCCTCTGACATCAAAGTGAAGGTGGCAACCAGTAACTCCTATTGTATAGCCTGTATTGCCCATTAATCCAATAATGTCACCTTTTCTTACTTCTTGGCCTGACGTAACAAAAATCTTAGATAAATGACCATAATAAGTAACTACTCCATTGGGATGCAAAATTGTTATTCTTTGACCTCCAATCCAAATCGTTCCTGATCTTTGAACTATACCTGAAGCTGAAGCAATAATTGGCTTTCCACACTTATTGGCAATATCTACAGCATTTCTAATGTCTCCATGCAATCCCTGAGTAATAGTACCTTCGCAAGGATAAATAAAATACGAAGCACCAACCGGAATACTAACAATACGAGTTAATCCTTCTGGCATCTTACCTCCTGGGATAACCACAATATCTCCTATAAAAATATCTGATTCGCTTGACAATTTATTAAATTCAACTATTTCTTGAACGCTACCTTTGTATTTTTCAACTATTTGACTTAGTGTGTCTCCTTTTTTAACAACATAAATTATTCCTGAAACCGGAGGAATAACTAATTTTTGTCCAACCTTAATTTTAGAATATTGAGTTAAATCATTGGCCCAAAGCAAACTATTCAAAGAAATATTGTTATTATTGGCAATAACTGAAAGAGTGTCTCCTGATTCAACAACATATTCAATGATATAGTTTCTTGCTGTTGATTCAACACTTGTTCCAACTAAGGATCCTAAGACTTGAGGAGAAAAAACCGTAGGAGGCATTGATGCTCTTAAACTGTTTTTCTGAATTAGCAATAAATCAGGGGATTCAATGGAAAACTTTTCTATTGAACTCAAAAAAAGATCGCTGGGGTTGGTAAACTGAAAATTCTCCATACTCAGAGATGGAGATTCGTTTTTAAAAATATTCAATGAAATTAAAGCCGTAAGCACAATCAGAACAATTAAAATGTTTTTCCGTGACATATATAGGGTTATTTTTTTGTAATTAAACAAAGACAATATACTTTAATTGACTTGCCTTAATGATACCTTCCCTGACTTTAAAGTCAAGTAGATTTAAACTTAATAATCTGATAGCCTAAATAATATGAATCTATATTCAGCTAAGGCAATACAGGTCATCTTGGAGGACTATAATCTTAAACCACAAAAGAAAATGGGGCAGAACTTTTTAATAGATAAAAATATTATTGCTAAATTTATTACAACCTGTGATTTGAATGAAAATGATACTGTTATAGAAATTGGCTCTGGTCTTGGAAGCATTACTCAATTCCTTGCAGAAAAAGCTGGGGAAGTCATTGGAGTTGAAAAAGATCCTGAATTGGTTAAAGCTTCTAAGGAAATTTTAAAAGATTTTGAAAACATCAAAATAATTCAAGATGATATTTTGAACTTCAATACCCATAATCTAAAGAAGTATAAAATAGTGGGCAATCTGCCTTTTTATATTACCTCTCCTATTATAAAGAAATTCTTAGAAGAGCCCAATAAACCTGAAAAAATGGTTTTTATTATACAGAAAGAAGTTGCCCAAAGAATTTGTAGCACGCCTCCTGATATGACCATTCTGTCTAACTCTGTTCAATTCTTTGCTCAACCTAAAATTATTTCTTTAATTTCTAAAAACTCTTTTTGGCCAGTTCCAACTATTGACTCTGCAATTCTTGAAGTATCCATGTTGTCTAAAAACGTTTTGGAACAACAAAGAGAAACTCTTGCTCCAGAATTTTTTAAAATTATGAAAGCTGGATTTTCTCATCCTAGAAAACAATTAGCCAATAATTTTTCTCAAGAACTTAATTTAGATAAAAAACAAATTTCAAAATTATTGAATAAAGGAAAAATTGAAGGAAGTAGAAGGGCTGAGTCTCTAAAAATCCAAGATTGGATAAATTTAGCAAAAAGTTTAAAATATATTAATGAATAAGCTTTCAGTTTCTCAAGTATTCTTTCTGTTTCTAATCATTTTGGGAACCCTATTATATATAGGGCCTGTTTTAGCTGAATCTCCTTGTGCTAAAGACACTACTAGAAAATGCGATACCTGTGGAACTCAATATTGCAATGAATGCTTTACAGTTGGCGAGGTAGAAGAATGCCATTGGAGCGAAGAATGTGATAAAGCACCAGAAAAATTAACAATTGATATTGCGGAATGGAATGAATACAGTTGCAATCCAGTACAAAAAATTTGCGTTGATGAATATATAAGAAAAAAAATATGCTCTGGCATAATAACTAGATCTTGTGACGGTTGTGAAAAAAATTCCAGCGGAAAATACATAGAAAAATGTACCAGCTGGAGCGAGCCTAGAGATATTGATTGTGAAACAAATTACACCAAAGACAAGGATTGTGAAAGTTGGCAAACTTGTTCTGGAGGAACAAATTGGACCAAAAATAAGTCTACTTATACTTGTGATTGTAAGGGAGATTGTTTAGAGCCAGTAAAAGGACAACCCCGATATTATGATAGCCCATATTTTCCAAGAGATTATAGCAATCCAGAAAAAAGTCTTCCAAGTAATAATATTTCTCTGCCAGTAAAACTAGACTGGGATGATGTGGAGCTATGGCAAAAAAATGATGGTGTTGAATCATATAAGATTCAATTTAATAATGATGAAAAAAATATTGCTGTTAATATAACTGCCTCTGAATTTGTTCCTAATGCATGTACATTTCGGGCAGGTAGCAATGAAAGTTGGAAAGTTGTACCTTGTTGCGGATTCAATGAAACTGATTGCAAACCATTTGAAAGCGAAGACGTACAAGAATGGAGTTTTTCCACTGCCTTAACTCCTGAATTAAAAACTCCAAAAGACAAAGATTGGACAGGGCCCTTTATTGAAACTGAAGAACCTGTTTTATTTCCAGTAAAGCTTGAATGGTGTCCAGCTGATTCTGCTGGCTCATATTTATTAAACATAGACAGACATAGCGATGGTGAATTCATCTGGGATGAAACAATATTAGAAACAGAAGGTAATTTGCCTAATTATCTTCAATTTGAAGGATTAGAAGCTCTCACCAAAGATACTGACTATGACTGGAAAGTCACTATTTGCTCTGACACAGAGGGAAATGTTTGCGAAACAGAAACTAGCCAAAAGTGGGGATTTCGTACTGAATTCGTAGACATCGCTATTCCCAAAAAAATATTTCCCCAATACAATCCTAACTTTCCTAATTCAATCCCTGTTGTTAATCTTTTAAGTAACTTGGAGTGGAGTGATACATTGGGAGCTATAACATATTTTTATGAAATCAAAAAAAATAATACTACTGTTCGGAAAGAGCTTATGGAATATGGACTAGTTGTTAATTTTGATCATTTTTGGAAAGATCTTAATTTAGATACTATTTATAACTGGCAAGTTTCAGCATGTTCAAGTCATATAAAAGATACTATAAAAAATTGTGAAGAAAATACCACTTCTGCTTGGAAGTTTCAAACAACAGGAAAAACTCCTCAAAACATAAATATTAATAATTCTTCTTTTCCTATTCAAATAAACTGGGAGGATATCCCTGGAGCACTTTCTTATAAATATGAAATAAAAGAGGGGTCAAATATTATTCTAGAAAATACTATTAAGCCCATTGGAGCTGCTCCCAAATCAATATTAAGTTTCGGATTTAATGAAGGAGCGTTACAAGAAAAAAATTATTCTTTCCGAGTTAAAACATGCGCTGATCAAGAAGGATTAAATGAATATTGTGGTTCTTGGACTGATAAGCAAATATTTGAAACAAAAAAACTTCCTGCTCCTCAAAATACTATACCTGAAAATGATGGAGAAATGGTAACAAATAATAAAAAAATAGAATGGGATAATGTGGAAGGTGCTAATTATTATCTTGCAACCTTATCTCTAAAAGCTCCGCTAGAACAAGAATCAGAAGAATGTCAAAGCCAAGGAGGTAAAGAAATTCTTAGATCTATTATTGGCTCTAATTCTATTTTTCTCAATGATTTAATTTGCCTTGGTACTTATAGTTGGAATGTCCAAGCTTGTTTAGATAACGAATGCAGTCAAGCCGGATATGTTAGTGAAACTCTAGAATTTAGTTTAATAGAACCTGATATCCCCTCAAAAGCTGGATTAGTACCCTGCGGAAGATACACAAACAATCTAGATACTCCTTGGAATGAAATGGAAAAATGCGAAATTAAACATCTTTTTTTCTTGTTTAGAATAATTCTAGATTTCTTATTATGGAGAGTTAGCTTAATGATTTTAACTCTATTAACCTTAGGGACTGGAGCCTATGTCTACTTTGCTTATACACAAAGCCTTAGCTCTATGTATGATGACTTTCCTAATGTTTTGCTTAAAGTAAAAAGAGCATGGACAATGGCAGGGCAAGGATATTTTATTATTTTCTTTGCTTGGATATTCCTGAATATGTTGTTGGGTCTTTTAGGATTTTCTATGGGATCATGGTGGCAAATCTCTTTCTAGAAATGAACTCATAGTATATAATAAAATATTACGTAATTATAAAAGTTATTAATAATTTTTAACCTGTGATAAAAAAAATAGCCAAAACATTATTTAAAAACAGAAAATTAATTTTTTCTGCTATTCTGCTTTCTCTTTACTTAAGCATGATACCAACTAAGATGGCAGAAGCTGGAATTTTAGAAACTCTATCAGAGGCTATCCAAAAAATACTTGTCTCTAGTACTCTTTTGATAACTAAAATACCGCTGTTTTTTATGGCTTTAATTATGGGACTTTTAGCCATGGTAGCAGGACTAATCTTCTCCACAATAGCCTCTATTTTATCTTGGCTGATGACTGTTTGCTTAAACGTAAGCATTACGCAAAATGCTATCGTGTTGATAGGATGGGCCTTTACGAGAGATTTTATTAATATGTTTTTTCTCTTAATACTAGCCATTATTGGTCTAGCTAAAATCTTAAGATTAAAAAACTATGAGGTTGAAAAAACATTACCAAAATTAATTGCTGTTATTCTTTTAATTAATTTCACTCCCGTCTTAGTCGGCTTTGTAGTAGACATTGCCAATATTTTCACTAATTTCTTTTTTAATAAAACAGGAGAAATATCTAGCCTACCTTCTCTACTTGACCAAGCAGTGAATTATATTACAAGTTCCTTCCAATCCATATTCTTTTTTAAAGAAAATTCTGAAGTTAACAATTTGGCTATCTATATGGGCAACTTTGCCAGCATTATGATCTATGGCTTAGTTTTAATTATGTTCTATGCCTTTTCTGCTTTTACCTATTTTACCGTCTTTATAATATTGTTTGTCAGAATTATCTATTTATGGATTTTGATGATTCTTTCTCCAATAGCTTTCTTCTCTCAAGTTCTACCCACAGACTCTGATTTAGTAAAATCATTATTACCCGACGTATTAAGTTGGAAGGGTTGGTGGAAAGAATTTGTAGCTTGGGCTACGGTTGGAATTCCTATTGGCTTTTTCTTATATTTGTCTAACTTAATAATGATTAAGCAAGACGAAGTACTGACTGCTTTTCAATTAGAAACAACCTTGTCTCTTCCATTAAAAGATACTGTAAATAGCATGAGTCTAACACAAACTAACGATCTATTGGGAAAAATATTAGCTCCAATGATCTCTGTAGCTATGTTATGGTTTGGAATCATGATTTCAATTCAATCTATGCCTAAAGCTGCTAGTAAATTAGCTGAAAAAAGTCAGAAAATTGCTGGTGCGATAACAAAAGACAGGATTAGTGAAGTAAGAGAAGTAGTTGGTCAAAAAATGAGGGATATGGGAGACAAAATGAGAGCATCCGAAGGTACTGGTCTTAGGGGATGGACTACTAGAAGAATAGGAGGGACCACAGAATTAGCTGGAAGAATAATAGAAAAAGACTCTAAAAAGAAAGAGCTCGATAAAGTTTTAGGAATAAAGCCGTCTAAGACTGTCGCCTCCATAAAATCAAAAATTATCCTTGACAAGCTAGGAAACTCCGATGATTTAGAATCCCAAATGACTTCTGACTATGCGGAACAATTTGAAATAATGAAAATTATGGATTCTATAGAAGATCAAAAACTAGGAGTCGCAGTAGGCAATTTAACGGCGAACAGTAGTCTAAGCGGTCAAGAAATTAAGACAAAAATACAAAACATTATAGATGGAAAAAACAATGCCAAAACAGCTATCAAGAGAGAAATACTTAGCAATGCATTTGCAGGCGTATCTAACAAAAACATGGAAACTCTTGATAAAAAATTCTTTGAAACAGATCTTGGAAAAGAATTAGCACCACTATTAACTCCAGGTCAACTTGGAGCAACTTTAAAAAATTCTGATCAAAAAACACGCGACATCATGCAAAGCGCTATAAATAGTAGAGGTGAAAATTTAGTACATGAAAATCCTGCCCTTGTTAAATATCTCATGAGTAGTCCAGCGTTTTTAAAGTTGCCACCAGAAATAGAAAGCATAGACAAAACAAAACTGAATCAGCATATAAAACAAGTAATCCAAATCCGAGGCAATCAAACAACAATCTCAACAATCACGCCAAATACCATTAAGATTAACGCGTTAAAACATGCCGGTTTAAATTTCGCAGAGCTAAAAGGAAACACTGAAGAAATACAAAAAGAAATTGCTAAAATTGAAAAAAATCAAGCCATCTATACAAAAGGACTTCAAGAAATAAACAAAATGAGCAAAAATATGGGCGAATTAAAAGAAAAAATGGAAGAGACTACAACGAAAATTAGCGAAGCAAGAAATGCTGGAGCCTCTGGTTTTAAAGTTCAAAATCTAGAAAATATACTTAAAAGCACCCAAAACAGACTCGACCAAAACGAGGAAAATCTTAAGCTCAAAAAAAGCAACACTCAAGAAATAAAGAAAGTCGTGGATAAAAGCTTGATAGGATTCACTACTAACTTAGTAAAAGAAATCGGAAGACAATCCTCTAAAGAAAAAAAGAAAGAAGAAAAAAAGAAAGAAGAATAAAAAAAGTAATTTCGAAAAATAATCTTTATTTATATGACAAAAGAGCTAACAAAAAATCAATATTGGGATTTATTTCAAAAGCTTCCAAGTGAAATGAAAGCCCATATTTTGTCTGAAGAAACTGCAACAAATATTTTTGATATTTGCGATAGAAATAATATAGACATTGACACAATATCACAAACAGCAAGTTTTATAGGACAAACACTACTTGGCGTTCTTTCTCCAGAAAATTTAAAACAAACGTTAACACAAGAATTAAGCTTAGGAAAAGAGCAGGCTCAAAAAGTCAACCAAGAAATTCAAGAAATAATTTTTGCTCCAGTAAAAGAAGACTTAGAAAAAATCTACTCTATAAAATTAGCTCCATCAAAAATAAAAAAAGCTGGGCCAATAGATAATCGAGAGATAAGAGAGACAACAAACAAGAAAACACTCAGAAAAGATAGCTATAGAGAAACTATTGAAGAAATCTAATTAAGACTAAACACATGCGGTTCACAGTTCCACAATTTATTGAAGTAGATTCTAAAATAGTAGGACCTCTTACCTTTAAGCAGTTCGGATTTTTTGGTATCGCTGGAGTAATTGCTTTCATGGTTTACTTTGTTGCTCCTTTTGAAATATTTATGTTCTCAGGCGCCATATTAATAGCAGGTGCTGCAGCCTTAGCTTTTTTGAAAATAGATGGCGTTGATTTACCAAACTTTCTAGTCAATGCTATGAAGTTTAATTCTTCTCCTAAAATGTATATTTGGAAAAAGGGAGAGGCAAAGATTGAAATGGTTGAAAAGAAAATTGAATTAGTGAAATCTACAAAAGAAAGTCCATTTAAAACTTCTAGAGACAGCCAAATTAAAAAATTGCAAACATTCGTTGAAACAAAAAAGAATTGATATTTATATAAAACAAAATGTCTTCAAGTCAAGATTTTTTAGAAATTAAAGAAATTAAAGAGGGGGTAGTGATTTTAAAAAATAACTCCATGAGGGGTGTTTTAATGGTATCTTCTTTAAACTTTGCTTTAAAATCGCTTGATGAACAAAACGCCATTATATATCAATTTCAAAACTTCTTAAATTCACTCGACTTTACTATTCAAATAGTAATTCAATCTAGGAAACTTAATATAACGGGATATCTAGAAAAGCTAGAAAAATTAGAAGCCGAACAATCAAATGAATTATTGAAAATACAAACAGCAGAATATAGAAACTTTGTACAAGAATTAATTTCTAAAGGATCTATTATGTCAAAAAGCTTTTATGTTGTTATTCCTTTTACTTTAATAGAAATACCTGGAGCTGGAGATGGATTATTCAGTAAAAAATCTAAAGAAGAAATATCTGAAGAAAGACTTAAAAGAGGCAAGTCTCAACTTTGGCAAAGAATGGAATTTGTAGCCATGGGATTGAGAAGATGTGGATTAAAGTCTGTTCCCTTAAATACATCTGAACTGATCGAAATATTTTGGTCTTTGCATCATCCAGAAGAAGCCTCAATAGGATACTATCCGGAAATTCCTCCTGAATTAACTAGGTAATATATGAGCATTTTTAAAAAAGACGAAAAAAAAGAAAAAGAAGAAATATTTGAAACTAAAGCAATGGAGGTGAATGACATCATTGCCCCTTCTTCTATTTCTCTATCTTCAAATCAACTTAAGCTTGGTAAGAAAATAGCCAAACCTTTTTTCATATTCTCCTATCCTAGATATTTAAGCACTGGATGGTTTTCTCCTATTATCAACTTAGACGATCCAATGGATGTTTCTATTTTTATACATCCCACAGAAACAGGAACTATTTTAAGACAACTAAGAAGAAAGGTGACGGAAGTTCAAGCTGAAATGATGTCTAGACAAGAAAAAGGACTCATTAGAGATCCTTCTTTAGAAATAGCCCATCAAGATTTGGAAGGATTAAGAGACAGCCTTCAAACAGCCCAAGAAAAAATGTTTAAAATGGGAGTATATTTAACCGTTTATGGGGATGAGGAAGCAAACCTAAAAGAAGTAGAAACAACCTTAAGATCTATTTTAGAGTCTAGACTTATATATATTAAACCAGCTCTATACCAACAGAAAGAAGGATTTAATTCTTGTGCTCCTTATGGACTAGATCAATTACAAGTTCATACATCAATGAATACAGGACCATTGTCTTCTATCTTCCCATTTACATCTTTTGATTTAAGCTCTTCTGACGGAATATTATATGGAATTAATAGACATAATAACTCTTTAATTCTATTTGATAGATTTAGTTTAGAAAATGCTAATTCTATAGTTTTTGCTAAATCAGGTTCTGGGAAATCCTATGCCATAAAACTAGAAATATTAAGATCTCTAATGATTGGGGTAGATGTTATTATCTTAGATCCAGAGAATGAATACCGACATTTATCTGATTCTGTTGACGGATCTTTCTTTGATATTTCTCTAAGTTCTCCTAGCCATGTTAATCCTTTTGATTTGCCAACACCCAGAGAAGGAGAGAAACCACAAGATGTTTTAAGATCTAATATCATAAATTTGGTTGGATTAATGAGAGCAATGCTTAAAGGATTAACCCCCGAAGAAGATGCTGTTATTGATAGGGCCCTAACTGAGACATATGCTGCCAAAGACATCACCCCAGAAACAGACCCTTCAACCTGGATTACTAATATTCCTTTAATGGAAGACTTGGAAGATGTTCTCTCAACTATGGAAGGATCTGATTCCTTATTAAAAAGAATTAGAAAGTTTACCAAAGGAAGCTTTGGCAACTTCTTCAACCAGCATACAAACATCTCTACTAATCAGCCATTGGTGGTTTTTGGCATAAGAGATATGGAGGATGAATTGAGGCCAATAGCCATGTTCATTATTATGAGATATATTTGGAACCAAGTAAGATCTGAACTGAAAAAAAGAATTTTAGTGGTGGATGAAGCTTGGTGGATTATGCAATCTGAAGATGGAGCCTCTTTCTTATATGGAATGGCTAAAAGAGCTAGAAAATATTGGCTGGGAGTAACAACTATTACTCAGGACGTAGGAGACTTTATGAAGTCCGACTATGGAAAGCCAATCATTACTAATTCTTCTATGCAAATTCTTTTAAAACAAAGCCCTGCTACGATTGATCTATTACAAAAAACATTTAATCTTACCGATGAAGAAAAAAGTCTTTTGTTAGAGGCTGAAGTAGGAGAGGGAATCTTCTTTGCTGGACAAAAACATGTAGCTATTAAAATTGTGGCCTCTTACACAGAAGACCAAATTATTACTACTGACCCAAAAGAAATTTTAAAAATTAAAGAAGCAAAAAAAATAGAGGAAAATCAATAAAATGGATCAAATAGAAGAGAGCGAAGAAAACAATATTTCCCTAACTAGTATTGAAGCCATAGCTATACTAAGTTTGGCCTTTTTGTTTGATATTCTCTCTTCTATTTTTTCTTTTATTCCTTTCGTTGGCACTATTGTTTGTAAAATTATTTATTTGATTGCTTTTGCTCTTATTGGTAGCTGGATATTTATCAGGTCAAACAACCTACCGAATAGTTCTGTTGGAGACAAAGGATTCAAAGAGTGGATTCAGAACAATTGGCAAGACTTAACAATCAATCTAGTATCTTTTGTAAATATTGGATTAGTTTGGACTCGTTTTGTTTTAGAGCAATTCATTGGAAAAATACAATTAAACCCAATGAATTCTCTTTTTAAAAAATAAATTTCTTAAAAAAATACGATATTATTGTGATATAATATGAATATGAAGAAAAAACATTTACTTATCTTAATAGTTGTTTTGCTCTCAATTGCAAGCGTGAATGTATTGGCCAAAACGTGTAGAGATACTGAAATAGCAGAAGATGAACTTTGTCTTGAACTTGATTATCCAAGCTTTGGTGGTTTTGATTTAAACAAAGATCAAGATATTAATCAGGTAATAGCTTGGGGATACTCTCTAATTGTGACTATTTCTGGACTGGCAGCTTTTGCAAGACTTGTATCAGGTGGCTTTGGTTGGTTAAGTTCAGCTGGAAATTCAAGTAAAACAGAAGAAGCAAAAAAAACCATAGAATCAGCTCTTATTGGGCTAGTTCTTGTTTTAAGTTCATTCTTAATTATTAAAACAATCAATCCAGAGCTCACTGTTTTAGTACTACCAGACGTGAAGCAAATGGAAAAAACAGAAAATTTACTTATAACTCCATCTTGTGATCTCTATTTAACCTTTGCTCCCGTTTCTATGGGCAATACAAGTCCTTATCTATATATCAGCTATAATATTTATAACGTCCTGCCTAATTCTAACTCTGAAATAAATCTCTACGACACCTATGATAACGTAGTAGCTACTTGGGAAGCCACGGGAGAAACTAGTACTACAAATAAAACATTTGACCTTACCAACAAAATGAATCCTGGGACATGGATCGCTGAAATTAAAGGAGAATGCGAAAAATCTGCCTCTGTCTCGGTAAGCGTCTTAGAATAATATTCCTTTAATACAAAAAAAACAGACCTACTTAAAGTCTGTTTTTCTTTTCAAAAAATTAAACGTTTGATTTAACAACCACTCTTCTGTTTTCTCCTTCTCCTATGCTTTCTGTTTTAATATCCGTTCTATCTTCTAGTTCCAAATGAATTATTCTTCGTTCAAAGGCTCTCATGGGAGATAGCTCTTTTTCTTTTCTGCTAAACATTACTTCTTCTGCTGCTGAGCGAGCTATTTCTTTGAGAAACTCTGCCTTCTTTTTTTTGTATTCATTAATATCAAGATCTAAGTAAAAAACTACATCTACCTTTCTGCTCAATATTCTTCTTAGAATATGTTGCATATCAACAAGAGTTTGTCCTCCTTCTCCAATTAAAATCTGAGGGTCATCGGTTTTGACTGCTACGGAAAAAACTCCTTCTTCTTTTGACTCAGGAAAGTTAACTTCTAAATCAAAAGATGTTTTTTTAAAAAAATCCTTGGTCATATTTTTTAAATCTTCTAAGTATAATTCTGAAATCATATAGTTTATTTATATTTTTTATCTAAAAGATATTGTTGCCCTATGGTAAAAATTGTTGTTGTAACTATATATAATCCTACAATAGAAGGCATTCTCAAGACAATAGTAAAAATAATAATAGACATAAAATAAGACATTGGGCCCATGATTTTTGTGGCCTCTTTGTTGTCTTTATCTTGAGGCATTGTTTTAAATTGAACGAATTGCATAATTCCAGCTATAACCGCCAATGGCAAATTGGGGACTGATAAATCTATTAATCCCAAAAAACTCATATTAATCTCTAGAGGCTTAATAAAACTATACAAAAAAACCAATGCTTCTGGTCCGAATCCTCTCAGCAAAACCCTATAAAGGCCCACCAAAAGAGATAGTTGAATTAAAATGGGAGCGATGCTGTCAAAAGGATTAACCTTTTCTTCTTTATAAAGATTCATTATCTCCTCTAATTGCTTTTCTTTATCTTTTTCTCTCTCCTGAATTTCTTTGGTTCTCTTTTGCAAAATAGTCATCTTTTTCTGAGACTCCAATGCTCTTAAGGTAAATGGAAGTAAAAATAATCTAACTAAAACAGTTAAAACAATCACTGCTATTCCCAAATCATTTCCAGGAAAAAATTGATATAAAAAAACCAGCGCATTAAGCAGTGGCTGATATAGTGCTTTATTAAAAATATTATCTAAAAAATTCATTTTTCTGTTAATCCAGCTTTTAAAAATAATTTCTCCAGGTCTTCTTTAGATTGATTAAAATCTTGATGATCAAATCCAATAGAGGCAATAATAACCACGTCTCTTCCTCCGCTCATGTCTTTAAGATTTAAGCTCACTATTTCTCTAAGCCGTCTCTTAACTCTGTTCCTGACTACAGCCTTCTTAGAAAGGCGCTGGGAGGCTATAAAAGCAAATCTAGATTGCTCTAGAGTGTTGTGAATTGTCTTAATAATTAAAAGGCCTTGCTGAAATCTTGTTCCTCCCTCAAAAACCTGTTTAATTTCTTTATTTTTTTTAAGCCTATTGGCAATTGGTAACACTTTTTTTGAAAAAACAAAATTAGACAGTAAGTTTTTTCCTGCCCTTTCTTCTTCTATTAGCTAATACTCTCTGGCCTCCTGCACCTTCGCTCCTTGATCTGAAGCCATGGGTTCGTTGTCTTTTTTTTGTTTTGGGTTGATATGTTTGTGACATATGAAAGGTTCTCTATTGTAAAAATTTTTAATATATATGAAGATAATAGTATATTGCAATAGATATAAATTTAGGAACATTATATGTCCATTGTACATGAAAAATAGATGAAGTCAATCCACAGGATATCCACAGATTATTCACTTTTGAAAAAAGTTTACCCCTATTTTGATTTTTATCTTTACCGTGTAATAATAAAGCATAAATTTTAACTCCCTTTATTATGAATAACGCAGAGCTTTGGCAATCTACATTAGCCCAAATTCAATTATCAATCTCTCAGGCTAATTTTGCTACTTGGTTTAAAAACACTAAAATTATAGATAAGAAAGAAGGTCTTATTTCAATTGGAGTTTCTAATTCTTTTGCTAAAGAGTGGATAGAAACCAAGTATGGAAAAGATATCCTAAAAATTTTACACGAACTAGACCCTCAAATCAAAGAAATCAACTACAAGGTTGGAGAAAATAATAGAAAAACCATAAAGAAAAATAATTTTAATGTTTCTGAAGTAGGGCAACTTGATTTACAAGAGTTTAAGTTAAAAAAAGATACTAATATCAACCCCCGATACACTTTTGATAATTTTGTTATTGGTCCTTTTAATGAATTAGCTCAAGCTGCTGCTTGGGCAGTAGCTAAAAGCCCAGGAGAAGTATATAACCCACTGTTTATCTATGGAAAAGTGGGGCTTGGAAAAACCCATCTTTTACAAGCTATAGGAAATGATATTATCTCCAATTTCGAAAAAAAGAAAGTTAAATATATTCCTGCTGAACGCTTCACTTCAGGATTGGTTTCTGCTATCAGCAAAAGAACTATCGCTGAATTCAAGGAAAAGTATAAAGAAATTGATGTTTTAATCCTAGATGACGTACAATTTCTAGCAGGAAAAGAAAAAACTCAAGAAGAGTTTTTTCATATTTTCAACTATCTATACGAAGCAAATAAACAAATAATTCTTTCTTCCGATCGTCCACCAAAAGCCATAGCCTCTTTAGCCGAAAGATTAAGATCTCGCTTTGAGGGGGGCATGATAGCTGATATTAGTTATCCTGACTATGAAACCAGAATGGCTATTTTACAAAATAAATGCGTTGAAAAAAAAATAGATTTTTCTAATGATGTTATGGAATATGTAGCAACTAATATTCAAAGAAATATTAGAGAATTAGAGGGAGCTCTATTAAGGCTTTCTGCCTACCAAAAATTAAATAATCAAAATCCTGATGTTGAATTAGTGAGATCTCTACTAAAAAGCCTAATAATTTCTCCCAAAAAAATGATTACCCCGCAAAAAATCATTAGTATTGTGGCTGATTTTTATGACCTAAAAGAAAAGGAGATTTTGTCTTCTTCAAGAAAAAGAGAAATTGTGAAGCCTCGCCAAGTAGCTATGTATTTATTGAGAGAAGAATTAAAAAGTTCTTATCCTTTTATAGGAAGAAAACTTGGGGGAAAAGATCACACAACAGCAATTCATGCTTGTGGAAAGATAACCAAAGAAGTTGAAAAAAATGAAAATCTTGCAGAAGAAATTAATCTTATTAAACAAAGAGTATTCAGCGCATAATGTGTTAATAAATATGTGGAAAATAATGTTAAAAAGCTATTAATATTCTCTTTAAAAAAGACCCCTAAAAATACGTTTATAAAACCTCCCCAGAAAAAACACTCGTTATCACACTATTAATTCAACTACTTTTCCCCACTTCAAATAAGATTAAAAATAACTATAAAAATAAACCCTTAATAAATAATAATTAATAAATAATAAAAATGAAATTATTAATATTACAAGAAAAATTAAAAGAAGGATTAAGAATTGTTAGTAGAGCAGCAACAAAATCTATTTCTCTTCCAATTTTGAATAATGTCTTCTTAGGAACAGAACAAAGTTTTTTAAATTTATCTGCCACCGACCTTGAAATAGGAATAAAATTTTGGGCATTAGCTAAAATAGAAAAAGAAGGGAAACTTGCCGTTCCAAGTCAAGCCCTTTCTAGTTTTGTTAATTTATTGCCAAACAAAAAAACAGAGATTGAGGTTAAGGATTTAATTTTAAATATTGAATGCGAAAATTATAAAACTCAACTTAACGGTTTTTTAGCAGAAGAGTTTCCAATTATTCCTCAAGTTTCTGACGGAGAAATAGTTTCGGTTGATGGACAAGAATTTTGTAAGGGATTAAATCAAGTGGTGAGTATTGCTAGTTCTTCAACAACTAGGCCAGAAATATCTGGAGTTTATCTTATTTTTGGTAAGAATGAAATTAAAATGGTAGCTACTGATAGTTTTAGATTAGGAGAAAAAACCTTTTTTGTTAAAAATCCAACTGAACTAAAACAACAATATTCTTTAATTTTGCCTCAAAAAACAGCCAAAGAGGTAATTAATATCTTTGGTGAAGAAAAAGAAGAGCTCCGCATTCACCTTACTCCTAATCAAATTTTATTTGAAAGATTAATGCCAGAAGTTGCTTCTAGTCCTCAAATTCATTTAGTTTCAAGATTAATTGAAGGAGAATATCCTAATTACAAAGAAATTATTCCAGAAGAAAGCAAAACACAAGCTATTTTTGATAAAGAAGAATTTTTAAATCAGATAAAAACAGCCAGTATTTTTAGTGGAAAAATTAATGAGGTAAAAATTCAAGTGAATCCCGAAGAGAAAAGAGTAGAGATTAAAAGTAAAAGTTCTGATCTAGGAGAATATGATAGTTTCTTTCCTGCTAAGATTAAAGGAGAGGCGATTACTGTTTCATTTAATCATAAGTTTTTAACAGAAGGACTACAAAATATTAAAAGCTCTCAGATATCTTTAGAACTTGATGGAGAAGATGGCCCTGGAGTTTTAAGGCCAGTTGGTGATGAGAGTTATTTATATATAGTCATGCCCATTAAGGCTGACTAACGGGAATAATAATTTTTTCCGAAGGTACGAAGTTTTGTACAGGATATTTTATTAACATTTTAGCCATAAAGTTATGGAAAATTGGCCCAGCTAAAACAACGCTGGGTTTTTCTTTCATTGGACTATTATCATTGTTGCCTACCCAAACTCCAGTTGACATGAATGGCGTATAACCAACAACCCAAGCATCTTGATAGTTTTGAGTGGTTCCTGTTTTGGCAGCTAATTGATATCCGGGAAAATAAAGAGAAGAATAATATCCAAACATTGGGGCTCTAGCATTATTATCAGACAGAACATCATTCATCATTCTACAGGATTCAATTGGTAAAACTCTTTTTTGAGTTTTTTTGTTTTCTTCAATAATATTTCCTTGAGCATCTTCTATTTTTAGGATAGTAACTGGAGGGACTCTGAGCCCTTCTGTAGCGAAAACACCATAAGCAGAAGTAATGTCCAAAAGCTTAACTTCCCATCCTCCTAGGACTATTGAGGGGCCATAGGGAGGATTCAGAGTAGTGATACCCATGTCTTCAGCCGACTTAACAGAACTTTCTATATCTGGACCGGCCAGGTCAAGTAAAACCTTAATAGAAGTGACGTTGATAGATTGAGCCAAAGATGATCTCAGGGTTATTGCCCCCCTAAAATGGTCATCGTAGTTTTTGGGGATATATTCCTTTCCTCCCCATATTCCGAAATTGGTTTCTTCATCTACAACAATAGTGTCTGGAGTGGCCCCTTTGTTAAAAGCAGTTATATAGGCAAAAGGCTTAAAAGCTGATCCGGGTTGTCTTAATCCCAAGGTAGCTACATTAAATTGTGGATCCAGTTTACAATTTTTACCAGGGATACATTTAGCTGGATATGGGTCTGCAAAATAATCTACTCCTCCTACCATAGCTAAAATTTCCCCTGTTTTTGGATCTATGGAAACTAATGCAGCATTATAGGCATTGTTATTTTTATTTTGTTTAGCTCCTTCTATTACAGCCTGTTCTGCAATTTGTTGTATATCCCAATCAAGAGAAGTATAAACTTTTAATCCTTTTTCCCTTAAAAATTCAGGACTATATTTTGAGTCGAGATATCCCTTGATATATTGAAGAGTAAAGTATGGAGCCCTGACTGTTGTGGGTTTTTGGAATATGATTTCTTCTTGTAGGGCAACCTCCATATCAGACTCGGTGATATATCCATCACTTACCATTCTGTTCAAAACATATTTTTGTCTTTCTAGTAATCCTTCTTTATTTGTATATGGACTAAATCTTGTTGGAGCTTGGACTATGGCAGCTAAGATAGTTGATTCTGATAAAGAGAGTTTTGAAGCTGGCTTTCGGAAATATGTTTGAGAGGCCGCTTCTATCCCGTATGCGTTTGAGCCAAAAGGAACTTGATTTAAGTACCATTCTAATATTTGATCTTTCTCATATTTTCTGTCTAACTCTAAAGATAAAATTATTTCCCTAATTTTTCTTTGTGCCGTTTTCTGAATATTAAGGAAGCTAGACCTTATTAGTTGTTGATTGAGAGTAGAGCCTCCCACTGATAGCTTTCTAATTTTTAAATTAATTAAAAAAGATCTAGCAATTCCTTCTAGATCAATGCCAAAATGAGTATAAAAATTTTTATCTTCAGCAGCAATTACAGCTTTTTGTAAATAGTCTGGCATTTGATCTAGCTTCACATAGGTTCTTTTTTCTTCTCCATAAATATCATACAAAAGTACTGTTCCTGTTCGGTCATAGATTTTTGTTGATTCCGGGAAAGGTCTTTCAGTAAATTTTTCTGGTCTTGGTAGGTCTTTGCTATAGTAAATGAATAGACTTAAAAAAGTTACAACTCCAAGGACAAAGAAAAAAAGAAAAAGCCTTATTAGTAAGGATGTTTTTTTAGTTTTGTTTTTTTTGAGTTTCTTGGATTTCATATATTAACTTATTTATTTGTACTAAATTTTATTATTATTGGCAAAAAAATTTGACATGGATTTATATTTTGGTTATTATTTTAATTAATGACTAGCCAAGAAGTGAAAAAATTAAATACAATCTATTTTTTATTTTATTTTAACAACTTTGCGGTGGCTAGTTTAGTTATGTAAAATAACAATTAAGATAAATTTATTAGACTAGCCCCACAAGGCTAGTTTTTAGTTCTTTTAAAGGGGGGAGTTGGACAGCCGAATTTGTTTGTTATTGTTTAATAAATAGATTTGGCTGTCTGACAATGAATATGAATAGAATAGAGAAACAACCAAAAGTGCAAAAAAATCTATGCGGAAGAGCTAGTGGTGCTTTGCCCAAAGAATCGAAAGAATCAGTAGAAATTCCGCTAAAGAGAGACAAAAAGCATGGCTTTTAATCCCCCCCTTCTTTTTCTAAATTTAAACTTGAAGGAATATTAATTAAAAAAATAATGTATAATTAAAATAATTAATTAAAATTATATAGATTTATCAAAATTATGAAAATAAATAAGAATTCAAAAAAAATAGATGAAGTTTTGACAAGAAGAGTGCAAGAGATTCTTCCTACCAAAGAAGCCTTTAAAAAATTAATGTCGAAAAAAAGTATTAGGCTTTACTTGGGCATTGACCCAACGGGGACGAGGCTTCATTTAGGGCATTCAATTGCCTTAAGAAAGCTTAGAGAGTTTGCTGAATTGGGCCATGAATCAATCTTATTAATAGGTACAGGAACGGTTTTAGCTGGAGATCCTTCAGAAAGGGACAAAAGCAGACCACATATTACTCAGAAGGAAATTGATAATAATATGGCTACTTGGAAGAAGCAAGCCAGTAAGATCTTAGACTTTTCAAAGATAAAGATAAAATACAATGGAGATTGGTTGTTAAAGCTAGATTTGGCTGGAATGTTGAGTATAGCTTCTAATATCTCAGCAGTTCATCTTTTTCAAAGAGATATGTTTAAAAGAAGAATGAAGGCTAATGACACCATATGGATGCATGAAATTTTATATCCCTTATTGCAGGGGTATGATTCTGTTGCCATGGATGTTGATTTGGAAATAGGAGGAACAGATCAGGTCTTTAATATGTTGATTGGGAGAGAGCTTCAGCAAAAAATGAATAATAGGGAAAAATTTATTTTAACAGTCCCAATGATTTTAGGAACAGATGGCAAGCAAATGAGCAAAACATCTGGAAATTGCGTTTGGCTAGCTGATTCTCCTCAGGAAATGTTCGGCAAGATTATGTCTATGCCAGACAGTATGATTATTTCTTACTTTGAGTTGTTGACAGACGTTCCTATTAAAAAAATTAAACAATACTCAAAAGACCTGAATAATAAGAAAGTGAATCCAAAAAATCTTAAAGAAGAATTGGCATTAGAAATAGTAAAATTTTACCACTCAGAAAAAGAAGCTAAAAAGGCCCAAAAAGAATTTAAGAAAATTTTCGTAAAAGACGAGATCCCAGAGAATATTAAAAAAATATCAGTAAGAGAAAAAGAAATGGATCTTTTGAGTTTGTTAGTTGATGTTAAGATGGCTATCTCTAAATCAGAAGCCAAGAGGTTGGTAATGCAAAAGGGAGTAAAAATAGACAGTAAAATAGAAGATGACTGGAAGAAGGTTGTAAAGATTAAGAAAGGACAAATAATTCAAGTAGGAAAAAGAAAGTTTGTAGAGATAAAATAGTGCTCTTATTAAACAAAACAAAAACCCCGCAATAGGCGGGGTTTTAAATATCGATGAGTTTTTCTTTAGAGGGTTTCTTCTTCTTCTTCTACCTCTTCTATTTCTTTGTCATCTTTGTCTTCGTCGTCATCTTCGTCATCATCATCATCTTCTACCTCTTCTACTTCTTCATCTTCCATTGTGAATTCAGCTTCTTCATCATCTTCCATTGTGAATTCTTCTTCCTCTTCTGCATTTAAAATTTCTTCGTAAATCATGTTATTTTTGATTAATTTTAGAAACCGTTCTTTAAAACGGATTATTGAGAAATAATATTCTCATAATGATACTCTCGACTTTGAAAACGACAGACTCAAGAGTGTGCTTGAGTTTCTAAGATACATTGTATTTTTTTTCTAGAGATTGTCAAGTGGAGGGGTCATCTTTCTTAATTAAATAGCAAATTGCAATAGCTATAGCATCCACAGCGTCATCTGATTTTGGCATCTCGGCTATCTTAATAATTTTTTTAATTTCTTCCTCAACCTGTTTTTTCTTTGATCTGCCATATCCAGTGATAATCATTTTTACTTGGATTGGTGTTAGTTGCCATACGGGTAAGTTTTTCTTAGCAGCGGTTAAGAGAATAACACCTTGAGCTTGGCTGACCGGTATAATGGTTTTAAGGTTTTTAAAAAAGAAAACCTTTTCCATTGCTAAAATTGAAGGTCCATATTCTTTAATTATTTTTGATAACCCATTATTGATTATCTGCAATCTTTTTGAGATAGTCTGACTAGGAAGAGTGTCTATTGTTCCGCAATGAACGCATTCAAAATACTTACCTCTTTTTTTGACAAGAGCAAATCCCGTCGTTGCAGTGCCGGGATCAATTCCTAAAACAAGCATTTAATTTTTTAAATTTGAATATATTTCTTGAGCAAATTCAGTATCGTCTAACGCTTCAAACAATCTATTGGCAGCTTCTTTGTCTTTTTCTCCAATTTCTATTTCTTCTTTAGCTATCCAACCAAGAGAAGCAGATGTAACTTTAAGTTCTTGTTTTTCTAGATTATTTTTTACAATTTCTAAATCGTCAATTTTAGTATGAATTTCTAGAGAATCTTCATACCAACTAAAATTTTCAGCTCCAGATTCTATGGCTTTAAGCTCAAAATCTTCCTTATCTTGTTCGGGTTGGTAATCTACAGCAAGAATACCTCTTCTTTCAAATAGCCATTTAACAGAGCCCTCTCCAGCTAATTTTCCATTATGCTTATTAAGCGCCTGCTTGATTTCTCCTAAAGATCGGTTTTTATTGTCAGAAATTCCTTCTACCATTATGGCTATTCCTCCTGGCCCGAATGCTTCGAAAGATAGTTCTTGAAGTTGAATTCCTTCTATTTCTCCACATCCCTTTTTAATTGCCCTTTCTACGTTTTCTTTGGGCAGATTGATTTCTTTGGCTTTTTCAATAGCCATTCTTAATTTTGGATTCATGTCTGGATCACCTCCATCTTTTGCTGCAATGGCAATAGCCTGAGCCATTTTTGAGAATGTATTGCCTCTTATAACATCGCTTGCTCCCTTCTTGTGTTTAATTTTTGACCAGTGACTGTGTCCTGACATATATTTATTGTAGCCTACGAGACTTTAAAAAACAAATTAATTTTTAAGTCTTCTTTTTAAGAACACTATAGCAATTCCTATTAAAAAAGACAATGAAAGAGCTTTGATAAAGAAATAATTAGCAGAATCAGTGTTTTCTGTGAAAGAGGACAGTTGTTTTTTAAAAAGAGAAGCGTCTATGTTTTTTTCTTCATCAATCTTTTCAGAAAATGTTTTTGAAGATACAATTTTTTCCTGTTTGACCTTTGGTAATCCGTCACTATTCTTTTCTTTTGGAGTTCCTTCTGGATTTTTAGAAGTTTGCCAAATATCAGCATTTTTTTCCATGGTTTGTTTTGTTTTATTGTCGCCAAAGAGCCAACCATTAGAATGATTTATTTCGTCTATTATGGTATCATTAGAAAGCAAAATCAGATGTTCTCCGTTATTATTGAGAGATCCAGTATAAATTTGATCAGCCTTTATGCCAAGAACGCTGTCATCGTTCGTTCTTTCTAATAAAAAATAAGATTTAGGTTTAATTTGTCCTATCAGTTTTATTCGTATTTTTTCGTTAGCACTCTTAAGAGTCCATTTGCTTAAATCAACAGCAATGTCATTTGGGTTGTAAAGCTCTATCCACTCATCATTAAAAGAGTTTTTATTTCCCATCCAGGCTATTTCATTAATCAAAATATTCGGTTCAATGGCAAGAGATAGGACAGGGTAGGACAGTAATAAAACGCTTGTAATAACAAAAACTCTTGACAAATTTATCATAATTTGCTATTATATATCTGCATTAAAAGTGAAAAAGCTTTAAGGTTGGGGGTTTAGGAGTTTTTCTTAGCTGGATAGTTTGGCTTTTAGCGAAACTACTCCTCAGAAACATTCCGCACTTTGAGTTCCAAATACCTTAGTTTGACCCCCAACCTTCGAGCTTTTTTATGTTTAATTATACGAAATTGATTTTAAAAAAATTATAAATCCGTAATTCTCTCTATTTCTTCTAGTGTTGTAATTTGTTGCAACACTTTAATAATTCCACTTTGTTCTATAGTAACCATGCCACTCTCAATGGCTTTTTCCTTTAGATCTGCTATTGAATCAGATTTCAATATAAATTTCTCCATTTCTTGATCTAATATAAAAGCCTCAAAAATGCCGACTCTTCCAGAGAAGCCAGTATTATTACACTCTTTACACCCCACACTCTTCAAAATCTTTAATTCACCATTAATAGCTGGGATTTGAATGTTTTTAGGTAAGCCCTTAACAGATTTTTTAATCTTTAATAATTCTTCGTTTGTTGGTTTTTCTAATTTAGCACATTCTTTGCAAACTTTTCTAATTAATCTTTGAGCAATCACCACGTTAACGGCAGGAGCAATATTGTTTTTTTGAGCCCCCAAACTTATTAGTCTAGCAATGGCCCCAGCAGCGTCATTCGTATGTAATGTCGTAAGGACTAGGTGACCAGTTAAAGCAGCTTGTAGCCCTATGTCTGTTGTTTTTTCATCCCTTATCTCTCCAACCAATATTATGTCTGGATCTTGACGCACAATGGCCTTGAGCCCATTAGCAAAATCATATCCCTTGCTTGGATTAACTTGAGTTTGAGAGATTCCTTCTAGTCTATATTCAATTGGATCTTCAATGGTGACAATTTTAACTTCAGGATTTCGTAGTTCTTTTAAGAAAGCGTAGAGGGTAGTTGTTTTACCAGAACCCGTTGGACCAGTAACAATAATCATCCCGTGAGGTCTTTTTATTTCTTTTTTAAAAAGACTTAGAAGATCTTTTCTTAATTCCAGAGCTTCTATGTTAATGAGGTTTTGAGGATTTAAAATTCTCAAAACAATAGCCTCTCCGTGTTGAGACGGAAGACTGGATGCTCTAATTTCAATTAAATTATCGTTTAAAAAAACAGAAAAGCGACCATCCTGAGGTCGATCTTCAACATTTAATTTTAGTCCTGCCAAAAGCTTAATTCTGCTTAGGACTTTTTCAAAAATTTGTGGACTAATAGATGTTATGTCTTGCAACATTCCATCAATTCTCGCTCTTAGTTTTATTTCGTCTTGCTCTGGTTCCAGATGGAGATCTGAAGAATTTAGAGCAATGCATCCAGTTAAAATAATTTCTAAAATTTCACTAATATTTTTTTCAGAATAGTTTTCAATTTTTTCTTTGAAGGTAAAAACATCTTTAATTTCAGAACTTTCCTCTGCAATTTGTGGAGAAACTTCAATGCTTTCTATAATTTTTTTTGAAACTTCTCTCATTAAGGTTTAAAATTGAATTAAGAGTTAGCTTTTGAAAAGTTTATCTCAAATTTTATTCTAAGTCAAATGAGGCTTAACGAAGAAACACAGACATCTAGTCAAACAAAAATGATTGGTAAAGGCTTGGGGTTAGAGATATCCCAAAGTACTCCGAAAGAGGGAGCTATTGTTTTTGGCTTAAGGGGAGAGCTTGGAGGAGGTAAGACAACATTTGTTCAGGGATTTGCTAGCGGACTAGGAATCAAAGAGAAAATTTTGAGCCCAACATTCATTATTATAAGGAATTTTAAGTTAAAAAATAGTAATTTTTTTAATTTTTATCATATTGATGCTTATAGACTAAGATCTTCTAAAGAATTGCTAGATCTTGATTTTAAAAATATAATAAACAATCCAAGGAATATTGTTATTATAGAATGGGCAGACAAAATAAGAAAAATTTTACCCAAAACGACAGTTTGGATTAATTTTAAATTTATCAATGAATCGAAAAGAAAAATTATTTTAGAATAATGGATAATAAAAAATTAATTATTATAGACAGTAATTCAATCGTGCATAGAGCTTTTCATGCTTTACCTCCATTAACCAATAAAAAGGGACAGCCAATAGGAGCAGTTTATGGTTTTTTCTTGGCCTTTTTTAGGGCAATAAAAGATTTCCAGCCAGATTTTGTGGTAACTTGTTTTGATTTGCCAGGACCGACATTTCGTCATAAAAAGTTTAAACAGTATAAAGCCAAAAGACCCAAAGCCCCTCAGTCACTCTATGATCAGATTCCAATTATCAAAGATATTTTAGAATCTTTAAATGTTCCAATTTTCGGAAAACAGGGATTTGAGGCAGATGACATAATTGGCACAATTGCAAAAATAGCCCCAAGAAAACAGGTTGTCCCAGCCCTAGAAAGCATTATTATGACTGGAGATAAAGACGCTCTACAACTTGTTGATAAAAAAACAAAAGTATTTCTTTTAGCTCGAGGAATTAAAAATGCTATTTTATATGACGAGGAAGAAGTAATTAAAAAACACGGTATTACTCCTGAGCAAATTCTTGACTATAAGGCATTGAGGGGAGATCCTTCAGACAATATTCCAGGAGTGACTGGCATAGGAGAGAAAACAGCCACTATGCTTTTAAATAAGTTTTTTACTTTAGAAAAAATCTATAAAGAAATTGAAGAAAATTCTGCAAAGTCTAAAGAATTAAAACCAGGACTTAGAAATCTCCTGATTCAATATAAAGAGCAGGCTTTTTTAAGTAAATATTTAGCTACTATTAATAAAGATGTTCCCATCGATTTTCAGTTAAAGAAAAGTCAGTGGGGGAACTACAAAGAATCAGAAGTGATAAGCTTTTTATCAGAGCTTGGCTTCCATGGTTTGATAAAAAGATTGTTAAGATTAAAAGTAAAAGAACTTTGTTCAGAAGAAAATAAAAAAAATCAACCAGTTCGGAAGAATTTAAAAATGTTTTAATATAAAAATTAAAAAAAATGGAAGATAGAGAATTAGAATTCGAAGATGTTTTTTTAAGAGTAAAGTCAGCTATTCGGCTTTCAGCAGTTAGCATAATGATTAGCTTGACGATTCTTTTAATCGTCAAGATTTTTAATTTAATGCCCATAACTCAATATCTAACAGAAATGATTGCAGCTCTTATTATTTGGCTAATTACTATAGTTCTTTTGAATTTCTATGTTGACAGAGCTAAAACTATTTCCGGTATTGAGAATGTGTACTTTATTGTTATGGTCGAGAACATTTTGCTATTAGATTGGTTAGTTTATAATATTGGAGGAGTAGAGTGGTTGGGTCCGGTTTTTTACTTATTCCCAGTTGTTTATGGAAATATTATTTTTTCCAGAGTAAAGGGATTTCTTATTACCACCATAACAGGACTTAACTATGTTCTTTTATTGTTTTTAGAATATTTTAACATTATACCTTTTAGAAAGTTTTTTACTCTAGGAGTTAATTTTCATAATGACTCTGCATATGTTTTGACAACAGTTTCTTTTATGATTTTTACTTTTTATGCAATAGGATTAGCGGTGAATATTCTTACTGATTTTCTAAGAAAAAGAACATTGGCCCTAGAAAAAACAAAATTAGAATTAGAAGAATTGCAATCTGCTTTAGAAATTAGAATTAAGGCAAGAACCAAAGAACTAGAAGAGTTGACTCAGAGCTTAGACCAAAAAGTTGTACAAAGAACAAATGAGCTTCAAGAAAGAATAAATGAATTAGAAAGGTTTCACGAGTTAACTGTCGGCAGAGAGCTTAAGATGATAGAACTAAAAGAAGAAATTAAAAAGTTAAATAATCAGTTGAAGAAAGCAAAATGAAAAAAAATTTAAGATTATGTTAATATGACAATAGATAAAATAAAATAGAATATGACGAAAAAAAATATTTTCATAATTTTTATAATCATTTGCACAATAATTTTGTTTTTTTTAAATTTACCCCCCAATAAAGTAGAAGATCCTTTGTTAAAAAAAATTAAACAGGAGGGAGAGCTTATTATAGGAACGGATGCAACTTATCCGCCCATGGAAGCCATAGATGAAGATGGTAGTTTTTATGGTTTAGATATAGATATTATGAAGGAAGTTGCCAAAGATCTTGGAGTAGAGCCAATATTTCAAAACGTTCCATGGGAAATAATTTTTGATGTTGTTAGGAACGGAGATGTTGATGTTATGATATCTTCTGTGACTATTACACAAGAAAGAGCTCAAACAATGAGTTTCTCTGACCCCTATTTTAATGCTGGTCAAGTTTTGATTATTAGATCTAGAGATAGCGGAAAAATTCAAGATATTAATGATATTGCTGAACATAAAGTAGGAATTCAAGAGGGTACTACGAGCGAGCAAGAAGCTATTAAATATGTTGAAGATGCGTCTTTGATAAAAAATTATGTTGATTATTATTTAGCCAAAGACGATCTGATGGAAGGAGAGATAGATATTATTATAGCAGATTATCCCGGAGCTTTTGGGTTAGTTAAAGGAGAAACGGACATTAAAATAGTGGGCGATCCATTTACTCAAGAGTTCTACGGAATAGTCGTTCAGAAAGATCAAAAAGAATTGCTTTCTCAAATTAATAAAACCATAAGGCGTCTCAAGCAAGATGGAGACCTAAAAGAGTTAGAACAAAAATGGCTAAATCAATAACAAATGATTAAATTTAATCTTCAATTTAAACTACTTATCTCTGTAGTTTTTATTGTTTTATTCTCTCTTTTTTGTTTTGGATATTTGAGTATTCGTAATCAAAAAACTTTAGCAGAAGATTTATTTTTAGATTCAGCCATTGCTTTATTACAAACACTAGACGCTGGAATAACAAATAGGGCAGACCTAGAAGATGTTGAAAAATTACAGACAAAAGTGCATAAAATTATTTGGTTAAATCCCAATATTACTAACATTACCATTAGTCTGCCGATTGATGAGGAGTTAATAATTGTTGCTTCAAGCAATGTTACAAAAATAGGACTTCCAGCTTCTTTAGAAGAAGTTTCTTCGTATAGGACAGGTGAACTTTTCACAAAAATTTTAAGCGCTCAAGATGAATCTCAATTACTTAAGGTAGTTACGCCAGTTCATGTTAGTGGGCAAAAAGTTGGTGTATATGGTTTAACGTTGTCTTTGGACACGTTGGAAAGGAATGTTAAGAATATTTCTTTCCAATTTTCAGTAGGCATATTATTGACTACAATATTTATTGTTGTAGTTCTTTCTATTGTTATAAGGACGGCAGTTATAAGTCCAGTGAAAAAATTACAAGAGGGAATTGAAATAATTGGTTCAGGCAATTTAGACCACATAATCAGTATTCACAAAAATGATGAAATGGGAGATTTGTCTATTGGTTTTAATAATATGACGGAAAAATTGAAAGATAGAACAGAAGCCTTGGCTAGGGAAAAATCTAGCCTTGAAGGTAAAATAAAAAAAAGAACTAGTGAATTAGAATCTATTCGGTTTGAAGAATCAGAAGAAATGAAAAAAACTTCAGGTGCCCTATTAAATATGTTGGAGGACACAGATAATGCTAAAGAGCAAACAGAAAAAGAAAGAGATAAAACTTTAGCTATAATAACAAACTTTACTGATGGCTTAATGGTTTTCAATAATCAAGATGAGCTTTCTTTAATTAATGCAGAAGCCGAAAAAATATTTAATATTGAAGCTAAAAATGTTATTAACCAATCCCTCGGCGATCTAAAAAATGAATCTAGTTTTAATTTATTAGCTAAAATCATAGGAAGAAGCTGGAATTCTATTTTTAGAGAAGAGTTGAACATAAGAGAAGATTTGGTTTTAGAGGTTTCGGTAATTAATATTTTGGGAGAAAAAGAAGAAGGCGGACATTTAGTTATTTTACACAACATTACAAGAGAAAAAAGAATTGAAAAAATGAAGACAGAATTTGTTTCTATTGCTGCTCATCAATTAAGAACACCTTTATCAGCAATAAAATGGACTCTTAGGATGTTTTTAGATGGAGATTTAGGCAAAGTTTCCAAAGAGCAAAAAGGATTCCTTGAAAAAACCTATCAGTCTAACGAAAGAATGATCTCATTAATAAATGATTTATTGAACGTAAGCAGAATTGAAGAGGGCAGATATGTTTATAGGTTAGATACTGTCGATATCGCTAAGATGACCCAAATCTTGATTAATGCACAAAAAGTTAATGCTGAAAAAAGAGGCATTCAGTTGGAATATGATATGCCTAAGAAAAAATCACCAAAAATTAAAGTAGACGAAGAAAAGATTGGTTTGGCCATTCAGAATTTGATAGATAACGCGATAAGATATACTCCTAAGGGGGGGAAAGTGAGTGTTTTTCTGAAGAATAAAAAAGAAGGATTAGAGATTTCTGTAAAAGACAGTGGTATTGGTATTCCAGAAGATCAACAAAAAAGAATATTCACAAAATTTTTTAGAGCCACTAATGCCATGAAGATTGACACAGAAGGTTCTGGTCTAGGATTGTTTATTGTTAAAAACATTATTGATGCTCATAAAGGAAAGGTTTCTTTTAAATCAGAGAAAAACAAAGGGACTATCTTTTCTATTGTCTTGCCCAAAGAAAAGTAGTTTTTCGTTTGCCCATTTTTTTTAAAAAAGTTAAAATATATTCATAATATGACTAAAAAAATTTTGTGCATAGAAGATGATGAGGTAATGATTAATCTCATTTCTAGAAAATTATCTCAAGAGGGTTATGAGGTGCATATAGCCAGAGATGGCGTTGAAGGTTTGGAGATGATAAAAACAGTCAAGCCAGATTTGATTTTACTTGATATTGTAATGCCAAGAATGGATGGGATGGAGGTTATGGAAAAAATTAATGAAGATGAAGAAATGAAAAAAATTCCCATTGTTATCATATCTAACTCTGGACAGCCAGTTGAAATTAAAAGAATAAAAGAATTGGGAGCCAAAGATTGGTTAATCAAAACAGAATTTGATCCCAAAGAAGTAATAGAAAAAGTTGTTAAACACATTAAATAATAAAATGCCCCAAAAAATTTTAGTAGTAGAGGACGATAAGTTTTTAAGAGAACTAATAACTCAGAAAATTTCTAATGAAGGTTTTGATGTGGTTGGCGCTGTTGATGGAGAAGATGGGATCAAAAAAATCAAAGAAGAAAAACCAGATTTAGTTCTTTTGGATCTTATTCTTCCAGGAATAGATGGTTTTGAGGTTTTATCTCAGATGAAAGCAGATCCTACGGTGAAATCTATTCCTGTGATTATTTTGTCTAATTTAGGACAAAGAGAAGATGTAGAAAGGGGGATAGAATTAGGAGCCAAAGATTATCTTATTAAAGCTCACTTCACTCCAGTAGAAATTATTGAAAAGGTAAAAGCAAATTTAAAATAATTTTATCTTAAATAAATAAAATTTGTTTAAAAGGAGCTTTTAGTAAGTTCCTTATTTGTATTATGATAATCTTTTTATACGGACCAGAAACATACTTATTGAGTAGCAAGTTAAGGGAGATTGTTGATAGATATAAATTAATCCATAAGAGTGGGCTTAATTTGAGATTTTTAGAAGGCAATAACTTTACCTTTCAAGACTTTAGGGATGAATTTCAGCAAACCTCGATGTTTAAAGAGAAAAAGCTATTAATTTTAAGCGATATTTTTTCAAATCCTGATTTTAAAGAAGGATTTGTTAAAAGCATCAAGAATTTTATAGAAAGAGAAGATGTCATTGTTATCACAGAAAGAGAAAAAATATTATCTACTGACAAATTATTTCAAAAATTAAAAAAACTTGCTACTTTTCAAGAGTTTAAAAATTTAGAGAGAAAGCCTTTAGAAGCATGGGTTAATAAGGAGTTTTTAAAATATGGGTTTAAAATTCAGCCTCAAGCCTTGAAATTAATGATTGAAAACATTGGATCAGATTTATGGTATTTTTATAATGAAATTCAAAAAATAGTGAATTATAAAAAATCAGATGAGGAAGCTATGGTCACCGTTGAGGATGTAGAATTGTTAATGAAATTTAAAGCCAGTGTTGATGTTTTTAAAACCATAGAATGTATTGCTAAAAAAGATAAAAAAAGAGCCTTAAGGCTCATTAAGAATCATATTGAGAAAGGAGACTCTCCTCTTTATCTTCTTTCTATGATTGCCTTTCAGTTTAAGAATCTTCTAATTATTAGAGAGGCTATTGAGAAAAATAAAGAATATTATTCTATTGCCAAAGAAGCTGGGCTTCATCCATTCGTTGTTAAGAAAACTTATCCTCTAGCTCAACAATTTTCTTTTTCTGAATTAAAAAAAATCTACCTCAAAATTTTTGAGATAGATTTAAATATTAAAGTAGGTAATTTAGACGGAGAGGAAGCTTTAGAGCTTTTCATAATGCAAAACTAGTTTTAAGCTCTTTTATACTTTGTTGATTGCCTTAGTCAATCTAGATTTCTTTCTAGACGCAGCGTTTTCTTTCATTAATCCAGTTTTTGCTGCTTTATCTATTAATTTGTATGTTTTGGGAAGAAGCTCTTTAGCTTCTTTAATTTTTTTCTCATCAATAAATTTCCCTAATTCCTTAAGGTTCTTTTTAAGCTTTCTATTTTTATGAATATTCCTTAAGCGTCTTTTTTCAGACTGCCTTAGAGCTTTTTTGGCTGATTCTTTAATTGGCATAGTATTTTTAAGATATGAAAATATATTATATCAATTTAATTAATTTATCAAGTTTAGTACCTAATTAATTAAGTTTAATTTTGGTTACTTTATTTTTTTAATCATGTCCCTTATTTTAGCGGCTTTTTCAAATTCAAGATTTTTAACCGACTTCTTAATTTCTTTTTCTAAGTTTTTAATATCTCTAGAAATTCCAAATAAATCAACTTCTTTCGGAGCATTTGCTAAGTTCCATTCCTTGATCTTGCTTTTTATGGCAGAAGGAACAATATTGTTTTTTTTGTTGTATGCTATTTGTATTTTTTTTCTCCTTTCAGTCTCTTTAATTGCTCTTTCCATGGATCCCGTCATCTTATTAGCATAGAGAATAACATGTCCATCAATATGTCTAGCAGCTCTTCCCATAGTTTGTATGAGAGTAGTTTCTGATCTTAAGAATCCCTCTTTATCGGCGTCTAGGATAGCAATTAAGCTTACTTCTGGCAAATCCAAGCCTTCTCTTAGGAGATTGATGCCAACTAAGACATCATATTCTCCCAATCTTAAATCCCGCAATATTTTAGGTCTATCTAGTGTTTTAATCTCAGAATGAAGCCATTGAGTTTTAATATCTTGTCTTAACAAATAATCAGCTAAAGCCTCAGATAGTTTTTTAGTTAAAGTTATGGCTAAAACTCTTTGCCCTTTTTCTTTTCTTTTTTTAATTTCTTCTATCAAATCTTCCACCTGATTATCGGTGGGCCTTATTTCAATTGATGGTTCTAATAGTCCAGTTGGCCTGATTAATTGTTCAACAATATTCTTGCCAGCTTTTTCTTTTTCAAAAACAGATGGAGTAGCAGAGGAATATATGATTTGGTTAGTTTTTTCTTCAAATTCCTCATATCTTAATGGCCTATTGTCTATGGCTGAGGGAAGCCTAAATCCATATTCTATTAGAGTATCTTTTCTAGCTTTATCTTGCGCTGACATTGCTTTAAGTTGAGGGATAGTCATATGAGATTCATCTATAATCGTCAGAAAACCTTTAGGAAAATAGTCTAGCAAAACAAAAGGAGAACTTTTGGGATCTCTAAATTCAAGATGCCTGGAATAGTTTTCAATTCCATTGCAGAATCCAGTTTCTCTTAGAAACTCCAAGTCATGATTTGTTCTTTGTTCTATTCTTTGTGCTTCTAAAAGCTTATTTTCTCTTTTAAATGTCTCAACATGTTTTTGCATTTCTAGCCTGATGTTCCCAATAGCAATATTAAGTTTTTCTTCTGGTCCCATCCAAAACTTGGCAGGAAATATTTTAATTGATTCTTGATTCTTAAATTTCAAATTAAAAATATCCCTACTATCACTTTCAGATATTTTTTCTATTTTTTTCTTATCAAACTCAACCTTAATAATTTTTTCACCTGTGACTAAAAATATTTCAATAATGTTACCCCTAACCCTAAAGTTTCCTGGCTCAAAATCAAAGTCATCTCTTTTATATTGCAGAGAAATTAATTGAAAGATAAATTCTTTTCTGGATAAATTCTGATCTTTAGATATATCTAGACTTATGCTTTGATAGTTCTCTGGAGAACCAATGTTATAAATACAGGAAACAGAAGCCACCACAATAACATCTTTTCTAGATAATAAATCCTGGACAGCAGCATGTCTTAAGCGATCTATTTCTTGGTTAACGTCCGCTTCTTTTTCAATGTATATATCTTTGGCTGGCATATATACCTCTGGTTGATAATAATCATAATATGAAACAAAGTAATGAACGGCATTATTTGGGAAAAATTCCTTAAATTCTTGATAAAGTTGAGCTGCCAAGGTTTTATTGTGAGAAATAACTAGGGTTGGTTTTTGAGTTTGCTCTATTACATTGGCCATTGTAAAGGTTTTTCCAGATCCAGTTACTCCCAAAAGCACCTGATATGGAATATTATTCTTTAGGTTTTTAGTTAACTTTTTTATTGCCTCGGGTTGATCCCCAGTTGGCTGAAATGATTTATGAAGCTTAAACATGGATATTAATTTTGTAATGTATTATATATTAATAAATGGTTTTTTTGAATAAAGGAAGTTATAATTGAAATATGGCAGAGAGTTAAAAATGATAGAATTGAAGCAAGAAATTAAAAAATTAAACAAAAAGGGTGAAAAAAGCAATTAAAAAGATTTTACCAAAGACCTTAATAGATAGATATCACATGCTCTCTAGTTTTCTCGGAGCTATGATGTTTGGTTTTCCTGGTAAAAAAATCAAGATAATAGGCGTGACAGGGACTAATGGAAAATCTACTGTTGTCAATTTCATAGCTAAAATATTTAAAGAAGCTGGATTTAAAGTTGCGACTTCTTCGTCCGTATCATTTGAAATTGGTGATAAAGAAGAATTGAATAACTTAAGAATGACAATGCCAGGAGGGTTTTTAATTCAAAAGTTTTTAAAAAAAGCAGTAGACGAAAAATGCGATTATGTGATTTTGGAGGTTACCTCAGAAGGGATTAAACAGCATCGCCATGAGTTCATTGATTTTAATGTAGCTGTTTTAACTAATTTAACTCCAGAACATATTGAATCTCATGGAGGGTTTGAGAATTATAAAAATGCTAAGGGAAAATTATTTAATATTACAAAAAAATTTCATATTATTAATATCGACGACGAGTATAAAGATTTCTTTTTGCAATTTTCGGCTCAAGACAAAATAGTTTATGGGCTAAACGAGAATACAACTTCTCATAGATTCATTAAAGCAACAGATATACATGTCACCACAAAAGGAACAAAATTTAGAGTCAATGGATTAAACTTTAACTTAAAAGTTTTAGGCAGGTTTAATGTATATAATGCTTTGGCTGCAATTTCCGTAGCTTTGTCTGAGAATATTGATTTGTCAGTTTGTCAAACAGTTCTAGACAAAGCTAAGGGAGTACCAGGTAGAATGGAGGAGGTAGTTTCAGAACCATTTAGAGTTATTGTTGACTATGCTTTTACTCCTAATGCTTTGAATAAAGTCTATTCAACTATTAAGAATAATTTTCAGCCAAAGAATATGATATGCGTTTTGGGCTCCTGTGGAGGAGGGAGAGATAAATGGAAAAGACCCGTTCTTGGAGGATTGGCTGAAAAATATTGTGATAAAATTATTGTTACTAATGAAGATCCGTATGACGAAGATCCTTTAGAGATTATTAATCAAGTTGCTGAAGGGGCGAAGGGAAGAGCAATAAAAATTATTGATAGAAAAGAGGCAATTGAAAAAGCCATTACTATGGCTCAAAAGGATGACGTGGTTATAATTACAGGAAAAGGATGTGAGCCGTCTATTTGCTTGGCTCATGGAGAACAAATCTCTTGGGACGATAGAAAAGTTGCCAAAGAGGCATATAATTCGTTAGAATAAAATAATATTAGTAATTAAAGAATATGATACAATTTTTATTAGGATTTTTAGTTGTTTTGTTTCTGTGGATAGTTAGTACGTACAACGGCTTAATTACTCTTCATAATAGAGTTAAAGAGGCTTGGTCAGACATTGATGTTCAATTAAGACGTAGGTATAACCTAATCCCTAACTTAGTTGAAACAGTAAAGGGTTATGCTACTCATGAAAAAGGAGTTTTCGAAAAGGTTTCAGAAGCTAGAAGTATGGCAATGGGAGCGCAGGGATTAAAAGAGAAAGGAGAAGCTGAAAACATGCTTTCTGGTACTCTAAAGTCTTTAATTGCTGTTTCTGAAAGTTATCCTGAATTAAAAGCATCAGCTAATTTCGTTGAACTTCAAAGAGAGTTGAGAGATACAGAAGATAAAATTCAGTCAGCCAGAAGATTTTATAATGGCAATGTTAGAGATTGGAATACTAAAGTAGAAACATTTCCAACCAAACTTATTGCTTCTACGATGGATTTTAACAAAGAAGAATTTTTTGGAACAGAGAGCGAAGCTGAAAGACAGGTCCCAGAGGTAAAATTCTAAAGGCTTTATGTCTACTTTATACTCTAAAGCGGATTCAAATATCCGCAAAACTTGGTTTCTAATAACTTTTTTTCTTTTTTTAGTAATTAGTCTCAGTTGGGTTTTCAGCTATATCCTCGAAGATCAATCTATTCTATTAATAGGTTCTGCTTTTTCAGTATTTTTTAGTTTTTCTAGTTTTTGGTTTTCAGATAAAATTGTTTTAGCGCTCTCAAGTGCAAAGTTGATTGAAAAACAAGATAATCCAGAACTATATAGATTGGTTGAAAATCTTTGCATTGCTTCTGGGCTTCCTTTCCCTAAAATATATATTATTCAAGACAATCAACCCAATGCCTTCGCTACAGGGAGAGATGAAAATCATGCTGTTATTGCAGTGACCAGTGGGCTTTTGGAAAAATTAGAAAGAGTAGAATTAGAAGGAGTTATTGCTCATGAATTGTCGCATATTGGTAACAAGGATATGTTATTGGGAAGTGCTATGGTGGCTTTGTTTGGATTAGTTTCTAATATATCAAACTATTTTTTAAGAATTAATTTTAGATCTAGAAGAGACAGTTCTAGGAACAAAAATTCAGTTCTTGTAATATTCGGAATACTAGTGGCTATCATTGCTCCGCTTATTGCTTCATTGGTACGTTTTGCAATTTCTCGTCAAAGAGAGTTTTTGGCGGATGCTTCGGCTGCTTTATTGACTCGTTATCCCGAAGGATTAGCTTCTGCTTTAGAAAAAATATCTGTTTATCCAGAGTCTTTAAAATCAGCCAGTAGTGCTACTTCTCACTTATATATAGCCAATCCCTTGAGAGGAGAGACTATTAGTAGCTTATTTATGACTCATCCTCCTGTCGAAGAAAGGATAAGGATTTTGAGAGAAATGAAAAACTAATTTGAAACAAATAGATTAAAGTGCTAGATTAGACAGCAATATAAGAGAATAAGATTAAATGAAAAAGAAATTGACCAAATCATTAAGAAAACACATACGTTTAGAAAAAGCTCAAATTAGGAAGAAGTCTTTGAATTTGAAAGATGTTAGCGAAAAAATTGCAAAAATGTATCAAAAGTTAGGCATCAAGAAAGATGAAAGTTAGAGATATATACAATTTAGCAATTAAGATGGGAATAGGGGCTGATTTTAGAAGTAAGGAAAAAATAGAGATCTTTCTAGAAAGAAAAAAAGATAAATTCGAAAAACTTTCTGAAGTAGAGAAAAATGAATTTGATCAGGACAGCCTAGAGAACCCATATTCTGATTCTAGAATTTTAAACGTTTCAGATGATAAAGAAATTAAGAAAATCTTGATTGGAGTTGATGTTGATCCTTCAGAGATTTTATTGGCTAAAGAGCTGGGAGACATTGATTTAATCATTTCTCATCATCCTCTAGGAAGTGCTTTAGCTAACTTGGCAGATGTGATGGAATTACAGTGTGACGTTTTAAATCAATATGGTGTTCCTATTAATGTAGCAGAAGCTTTAATGAAGAAGAGAATATCTGAAGTGGCTAGGGGGGTTAATGTAATCAATCATCAAAGAACAGTAGATGCAGCTAAATTATTAGGATTTAATTTAATGTGCATACATACTCCTTGTGATAATTTAGCAGCTAATTTTTTGAAGGATAGAGTTTCAAGTCTAGATGAGCATTCTAGAATTGAAGATATCATGAAGATTTTAAAAGAAATTCCAGAATATGAGGAGTCAATTAAGCTTGGTAATGGTCCCAAGATTTTTGTTGGAAACAAAGACAATAGATGTGGGAAGATTGCCGTTACTGAAATTACTGGAGGAACAGAAGGTTCGCCAGAGCTTTATGAAAAAATGGCTGTGGCTGGTATTGGTACAATTATTAGCATGCATATGTCAGAAGAGAGAAAGAAGAAAGCCGAAGAAGCTCATGTTAACGTTGTTATTCCTGGGCATATTTCATCTGATTCTTTAGGAATTAATTTATTCTTAGATGAATTAGAGAAACAGGGAATAGAAATTGTTGCTTGTTCTGGAGTGATTCGTCATTCAAGAAATTAATTATTTAAAAGACTTCACCATATAAGTATCTTGGAGTTTGTAATCAATTTTTTTAAAATATTCTCTGGTTCCGACAGAAGATATAACAGATATTTTATTAAGTCCAAATTCTTTTTTAGTGATTCTTTCAGCTTCTTTCATTAGTTTTTTCCCCAATCCTTTATGTTGAGCTGAAACTCCTTTTTGTTTTAGAGCAAGCTGTTGTCCGTAAGTATGAATTTCTCTGACAATGCTTGAACCTTGCAGAATAGGTAAAAAATGTTTTTCTTTTGTAAAAAAATGAGAAGGAATTCTTAATCTTAATAGACTATAGAGTCTTTCTTGTTTCTCATTTTCAAAAGTCAGAAAAATTTCTTTACCATCAGAGGCATCATAGTCTAATCTAAACATTTTGATTTTTTCTTTTGGATCATAACTGTCTCTGATTTCTCTACACCTAATACACTTACATTTTTTTCCTTCTGCTTCCAATTCTTTTTTTAAAATCTGTCTCATATTAGAAATCTTAGCAGGACCTGTCACAATGCTTTGAGATGGGATATCCCTAATAATTCTTTGTATTCTGACAAAACAAGGAATACTCAATTTAATTTTTTTAAGAAGAGTAATCAGTTCTTTTTTTGTATATGGCTTGTATTTTTTCTTTTTCCATAATCTATAAAGAGGAGCTTGTTTTAATAGGGCAGTGGGATATATTTTTAAAAGATCTGGCTTAAAGTCTTTAGAAAGAAAAAGTTGTTTAAACATCTCTTCGTCTTTTTTAACATTTGAACCTGGCAGATTGGGCATCATTTGATAACCCACTTTGAAACCAGCATCTTTTAATAGTTTTGTAGCATCAACAGTAGCTTTTGTCTTATGGCCTCTTTTGTTGAGCTTTAAGACATCATCGTAAACACTTTGAACTCCCAATTCAACTCTTGTAATTCCTAGTCCTCTCATTCTTTTTATTTCTTCTTGATCAATAAAGTCAGGTCTTGTTTCTACGCATATTCCTACGATTCTGTTTTTTGCTTTTTCATTAAGTTTTTGAGCTTCTTCTAGGTTTTTAGATTTTTTAGAGTTTACAGCGTCAAAACACTCTTTAATAAAAGAAGTCTGATATCTTTTTGGGTAAAAGCTCCAGGTGGCTCCAATAATTCTTAATTCAATTTTATCTGTATCATGCCCATTATCTTTTAAAGCATCCATTCTAGTTATCATCTGGTTTTTAGGATCATATTTATTCAATATGGCTCTCATAACAGCAGGTTCGTTATCAAGATAACTTTTAGGAACGCCAGCTTGAGTTGGACAATATATACATTTTCCCGGGCAAGGATATGGTTTCGTTAGAACAGAAATATTGACTATGCCAGAAAGAGAGCGCACGGGTCTGGTTTTCAAAATATTCTCTATTTTTTCATCTTTTTTAATTCTTTTTCTTTTAAGTAATCTATGATAAGTTTTTAATAAACTAATATTAGTTGGTAGTGTAGATTTATATAGTTTAGCTGTTCGTCTTTTTGCCAAAGCTAAACCAGACTTGTTTTCAGCCTTTGATTTTATTAGTTCTAAAATTGTTGATTCGTTTATATCCATGAAAAAAGAAATAGCAGAAAATTTAATTAAGAAAACTAAAGATGATTACAATCTCATAGCTCAAGATTTTTCAAGAACAAGAGGTGGTTTATGGGACGAGATTCTTTTTTTATTTGATAATTATTTAAGAGAGAGAGATAGGGTTTTGGACGCAGGATGTGGAAATGGAAGATACGTTCCTGTTTTCAAAAAGAAGGGAGTGGAATATTTTGGAATAGATCAATCTCAAGAGTTAATAGAAATTGCTAGAAAAACATATCCTGAATCCAAGTTTTTTGTAGGAGGAATTTTAAACTTACCTTTTCAAAATAATTATTTTGATAACATTTGTAGCATAGCAGTCCTCCATCAAATTCCTTCTAAAGAATTGCGTTTACAGTTTTTGAAAGAGCTCAAAAGAACCCTAAAACCTGGAGGAAATTTAATTATTACTGTTTGGATGCCTCGTCAAAAAAAAGAGCTCTTAGCTTGTTTTAAGTATACTATTTTAAAATTATTAGGCAAAACAGACTTAGATTTTGGAGATGCGATGATCTCTTTTGGAAAGCAAGCGGAAAGGTATTATCACTTCTTTTCTAAAACAGAATTAAGAGATTTAATTGAAAGAGCTGGCTTCAAAATTAAAGAATTGGGAGTTGTTAAGAATGAAAAAGGGAACAGACAGAATATTTATTTAGTAGCTGTGGAGAAAAGTAGCACTTGACATGCTGTTTAAAATATTTATTATGTATAGTGAAGAGGGTATGAGATATTTCTCTAAGGACAACCGATTTTTGATAAAGGAGACTGAAGCTGCAGCCTAGCTAATGTCCAATGCTAGATTAAATTACGGTCAAGTTTATTGAGAATCTTTTCCCTCTGAGCTAAAAACGGGATTTTTCCCGTTTTTGGTTTTTAAGTTTTTAAATTTACTTCTTATGTTCAATTTGCTAAAATTTAACAATTATGGAAAGTAAAGACTTTTTTTTATCTTCTTCATTATTGTTAGGCACTATGATTGGTGCTGGAATTTTTGGTCTTCCTTTTGTAGTCGTTAAAAGTGGATTATTGCCAGCTATTTTCTATTTTCTTATTTTGGGAATAGTTAGTACATTGATTCATTTATTCTTCGGAGAAATTATTTTAAGAACAAAAGAAAATTGTCGCTTGCCAGGCTATGCTAAAAAATATTTAGGTAATAATGGTAAAATAATAACTTCTTTTTCAGTTTTATTGGGAACAGTTTTAGCTCTATTGGCCTATATTATTTTAGGAGGAAATTTCTTAAGGCTTTTGTTTTTCCCATCCATTAACCTGTCTTATTTTCAATTTAGTTTAATTTTCAGTTTTATCCTATTGCCATTTTTCTTAAAAGAAGCCAGATTAGTAGCTAAAGCTGAATTATTCACCAATACGGCTTTTATTCTCATTGTCTTTGCGATATTTATATTAAGCTTTTCTAATATAGAGGTTTATAATTTTGTATTATTTAATCCTGGTCAAGTTTTTTTACCATACGGAGTTATATTATTTGCTTTAACTGGTTGGTCGGCTATTCCTGAGATGACAGAAATTTTAAAAGGAAAAGAAAGAAAGAAACTTAAGAAATCTATTATATTCTCCATGATAGTCTCTATAGTTGTTTATTTTATATTCGTGTTAGCTGTTATGGGAGTGAGTGGTAAATATACTTCTCCTGATACATTCTTGGGATTAATACCGTTTTTGAATAAAAACATTATTCTTTTGGGAGTTTTAGCAGGATTTATTACTATAGCTGATTCTTTTTTAATCCTTGGTTTATATCTTAAGAATACGCTTATACATGACTATAATTTTAAGAGAAAAACAGCCCTTTGGTTTTCTTGGGGAGTTCCATTAACAATGTTTTTGCTGGGTTTCAGAGAATTTATTGGAGTTATAGGTTTTGCAGGCACAATGATTGGAGCTATAGAGGGAATAATCATAGTTTCAATATTTAAAAAAGCCAAGGTTTTGGGAGACAGAGAGCCAGAATATTCTCTCAATGTTCCCAATTTTGTTACTAATGCTTTGTTGATGGTTTTTTTAATAGGAGCAATTTTTCATTTTTTTAGTTAATATGAAAATTATAACTGACCTTCATATTCACTCAAGATTTTCTAGAGCTTGTTCTCCCAAGATTAATGTAGAAAATTTAGATTTATGGGCTAAAATTAAAGGAATAAATGTTTTGGGGACGGGCGATTTTACTCATCCAGAATGGTTGAAAGAATTAAAAACCAATTTAGAGCCAGCAGAAACTGGTCTTTTCTGTTTTAAAAAATCAACAACAGGAGTCCGTTTCCTACTCACATCAGAAATTAGTTGTATCTATTCTAAGGGAGGGAAAGTTCGTAAAGTACATATTGTAGTTTTTGCTCCATCATTTGAAGCAGTAGACGAAATTAATTCTGAATTAGATAAAATAGGTAATTTGAAATCAGATGGAAGGCCAATATTAGGACTGGACGTCAAAGAATTGGCTAGAATCGTTTTAACGGCTGACAAAGATTGTTTAATTGTACCTGCTCATATTTGGACTCCATGGTTTGCTTTATTCGGATCAAAGTCAGGATTTAATTCTATCGAAGAATGTTTTGAAGATTATGCGAAACACATATATGCCGTTGAAACAGGACTTTCTTCTTCGCCATCTATGAATTGGCAATTATCTTCCTTAGATAATATTGCCTTAATTTCTAATTCAGATGCTCATTCTGCGTCTAAGATAGGGAGAGAGGCGAATGTTTTTGATACAGAACTTAGTTATCATGGCATTATTGATGCTATTAAATCCAATGATCCAAAAAAGTTTTTGTATACAATAGAGTTTTTCCCAGAAGAAGGAAAATATCATTATGATGGTCATAGGTCATGTGATATTTGTTTTGATCCTCAACAATCTTTAAGATCTGGAGGAATATGTCCTGTCTGCGGAAAAGCCCTTACTATCGGAGTTTTAAGTAGGGTTCAAGAATTAGCGGATAGGCCATTGGGATCAAAAGGAAAAATTCCTTTTAAAAGCATAATACCTTTAGAAGAAATTATTTCTGAATGTGTTGGCATTGGGCCAAAGAGTAAGAAAGTGCAGTCACTATATGACAATATGATTAAAGGTTTAAAAAATGAATTCTATATTTTGATAGAGGCTTCTAGAAAAGAAATAGAAGAGGTTTGTGATGCCAATATTGCGGAAGGAATTATTAGGGTAAGAGAGGGAAAAGTTAATATCAAACCAGGACATGATGGTGTTTTTGGAAGAATAGAAATATTTTCTGAAACAGATTTAAAAAAAAGAATATCTCAATCAATGTTGTTTTAGAAAACCTCACTTGACAGGAACTTTTCTTTGATTAGAATAGATTTATGTTCAACAGTGAGATCATTGAGATATAAAGATCAAATATGATGTTGCAAGAAAATCAAAAAGTCACTAGTTCTAAGATTATCATTAAGACTGATAGACTTTTTTGCACAACAAAAAAACTATTTAGTCACCATTAGGAGGGTCTGGTCAAAGATTTATATTAAACAAAGTAAAAACATAATTTGCCAAGCCTCCTAAGTCAGGAGGCTTTGTAGCTAAATATCATGGAAGAAAAAAAATATTATCTAACGAAAAAAGGATCAGAGAAGATTAAAAAGGAGTATGATGACCTAAAGGAAAGGAAGCTTTTTAAAGTGAGAGAGGAGGCTCCTAGAATTTTGTATTCAGAAGACTTAAATCCAGAATACATTTCTTTTAGGGAAGATTTGACCTTTATTGAAACAAGACTAATGGAGTTAGAAAATATATTAAAAAATACAGTAGTAATAAAAGCCCCTTCAGGTATTGCTAAAAAAGAAGTTCACTTGGGAGCAACGGTTACTTTAGAAGAAAAAGATGGTTCCAACAATGAGTTTATGATAGTGGGGACATTGGAAGCAAATCCTGGAGAAGGTAAAATTTCTTCTGAATCTCCTGTTGGTAAAGCTCTTTTAGGCAACAAGATAGGAGATGAAGTTATTATTAACTCACCGGTTACATTGGCCTACAAGATTAAAAAAGTAAAATACGAGTTTTCTTAGATATTTGTTATTAAGAAAGTTAAATATGAATTTTCTTAGATATTTGTTATTAAGAAAATAAAATACGAGTTTTCTTAAACAAATATGAAATATTTGTTATAATATATTCAGAATTAAAGTTCTGAATATATTTTTTAAAAAGATATTAATTTAAAAAAATGACAACTCAAACAAATAAAGACTTTGTAGATTACTTAGATTTCTTCATAGAGATAGATAAGCTCAAAAGAATGCCAAGAAAGATATGGGTTTCTTTGGGTATTAAAAACCCAGAAACAGTCATGGACCATCTTTATAAATTAACTTTAATGGCCTGGGTTTTTGGGAAAGATCAAAAGGGAATAAAAATGGAAAAGATATTGAAAATGGCCTTGTGCCATGAAATCGCTTCTGCTCAAACGGGGGACTTAATTACTCCTTATGGTAGAACTCTACCAAACAATCAAAAAGAGAAGAAAAAAATAATTGAGAAATGGCCAAGACTATCCAAACAAGAAAAGAAAGATAAATATTTAAAGGATTATGAAAAAGAGAAAAAGGCTTTGAAAGGCATGACTAAAAATCTATCTAAATCTGTAAGAGAAGATATGATGTCTTTATTCGATGAATATAAAACATTAAGTACTCAAGAATCCAGATTACTTAATCAGCTTAATGTTTTAGCTGTTTTGCTTGAAGGACTTTTAAGAAAAAAAGACGGAGCGAATATATCAGTTGATTTTCTTTGGGAATCAGCTTATGAAAAATGTGACAGTGATATTTGTTTTGATATTATGAATGAACTGAAAAGAAGATTTTCTTAGACACAATCTTTTTTTATGAATTTTAAAACAGTATTTTTTTTCTTAATTTCTTTTTTGATTGGAATTGTCATATTTTCCTTGATTTATGATATGGTCGGTTGGCAGAACTTAGGGAATGTCTTATCAATTTTTAGCTTTAAGAAGGGATTTGTTATTTTCTTTTTAACAATATCAATAATCTTAATGGGAACATTAAGATGGAAAACAATTTTATTATCAAGAGGAAGAAATGCCTCTTTTTTAAATTTATTTAAAGCATATTGGGCTGGTTACTCAATTCTATTCTTAGCACCAATTTTATTCTTTGGAGGAGAGTTATTTAGGGCAGGTGTTCTTAAAAAGAAAGAGATTTTCTCTTGGCCCAAGAGTTTAGCCTCAGTCATTATAGAGAGAGCCATGGAATGGGCATTCAATATATTTTTTATTATTTGTGGTTTATCTTTTTTCATATTAAAGACAGGCTCAATTCCTAAAAATATTTATTTAATTTTCTTAACACTGTTATTTGTTGTTTCGCTTAGTATGGTATTATTTTGTATTAAAATTTTCAGTAGAGATGGCATGGTGAATTTTCTTGAATCACATTTCTCAGAAAAACTTAATGGAGACGCCAAAGAAGTAGCTCAAGAGGTTTTTTCTTTTTTTGATATAGAAAATGTAGCTATGTGGAAAGCGTTGGAACTTTCTTTTATCAGAATGATTTTAATGTTTTTAAGAAGCTTCCTTTTGCTAATTTTTCTTAATCAAAATATTAATGTTTGGTTTGCTTTCTCCATCCTGTCTTTCCACTTATTAGCTGTTATGATTCCCATTCCAGCTTCTTTAGGGAGTCATGAAGCCTTCCAGATTTTTGCTTTCAATGCATTGGGTTTAAGTGTAACTGCTGCGACAGCTTTTACACTAATAACAAGATCAGTTGAATTTTTAGTATCTATTATAGGATTAGTCTTTTTATTTAAATTAGCCATAGAATTATCTAAAGAAACATTATTTGAAAAAATGGATAAATTATTAGAGATAAAAAATGATCAATAAAGAAATAGCTAAAGTGTTTTTTGAGATTGCTGATTTTTTAGAAATGGAAGATATTCCTTTTAGGCCTCAAGCATACAGAAGGGCGGCTTTGGTTTTAATGAATTTAGAAGAAGATGTTGGGGTAATATATAAGAGAGGAGGAAAAGAAGCCTTAGACAAAGAAGTTTCTGGTATTGGAGAAAGTTTGGCAAAAAAGATAGAGGAATATATTCAAACTCATAAAATAAAATATCTAGAACAACTAAGAAAGAGAACTCCCTTGGATATGGAAAAACTTAATGCTGTAGAAGGATTGGGCCCCAAGAGATTAAAAATTCTTTATACCAAATTGGGCATTACTACTTTGGAGGACTTAGAAGAAGTTGCTAAATCAGGGAAGGTTGCTCCCTTATTTGGTTTTGGTGAAAAAATAGAGCAAAATATTCTAGAAAGCTTATCATTTTTTGAAAAAAGCAAAGGAAGATTTTTATTGGGAGAAATGTGGTCAGCAGTGGAAGAGATTAAAGATAAATTAAGCTCTCTTAAAGAAGTAGAAAGAATTGACGTAGCAGGGTCTATCCGAAGAGGAAGAGAAACAGTTGGTGACGTAGATTTTTTAGTACAAGCTAAAGATTCTAAAAAAATAATGGAATTTTTTGTTTCTTTGCCAGGAGTTGTTAAGATTTGGGGAAAAGGAGAAACAAGGTCATCCATTAAAACTGAGCAAGGATTTGATGTAGACTTAAGAATAGTAGACAAGAAAAGTTATGGTTCGGCACTTCAATATTTTACTGGCAGCAAAGATCATAATATTGCAACTAGAAAAATAGCTATTCATAAGGGTTTAAAGCTTTCAGAATATGGATTGTTTAAGGGAGAAGAATATATTGCAGGAGAAACAGAAGATGGTATATATAATTTATTGGGTTTGCCTTTTATTCCACCAGAAATTAGAGAAAACACAGGAGAAATAGAGGCTGGTTTTGAAAATAAATTACCCAAACTAGTTGAACAGAGAGAAATTAAGGGAGATCTTCATTGTCATTCTAACTGGAGCGATGGACAGAATAGCATCTTAGAGTTAGCTCAAAGGGCTATAAGCCTTGGTTATGAATATTTAGGTATCACGGACCATGGAAAATTGATGAGGGCGCAGAACGGACTAGACGAGAAGAGGTTGTTAGAGCAAGGAAAAGAGATTGATGTATTAAATAAAGAATTTGAAAAGAAGAAAATTAATTTTAGACTATTAAAGAGCGTAGAAGCTAATATTTTGAAAGATGGTTCAATAGACATTAATAATGAAGTTTTAGCCAAATTAGATTATGTGGCAGCTGGTATACATTCTAGTATTAAGATGGATGGGGAAGAAATGACAGACAGATTTATAAAAGCCATGAAAAATCCATATGTTAAAATGATTGTTCATTTAACAGGGAGAAAAATTAAGAAAAGAAATGAATACGAACTTGATTTTGACAAAATTTTTAAGGAGGTTAAAATTTCCAATACTATTTTAGAAATTAACGCACAACCAATTAGATTAGATATTAGAGATGTTCGTATTAGGGAAGCTAAAGAACAGGGCATTAAAATGTCCATAAACACAGATGCTCACTCTAAAAAAGATTTAAGTCTTATAAGTATTGGTATTTTGCAGGCCAGAAGGGGATGGGCCGAACAAGAGGATATAATTAATACATTGCCTTTAGCAAAATTATTAAACTTTTTAAAAAACAATGCCTAAAGCAATTTTATTATTATCAGGAGGACTTGATTCAATGTTAGTGGGTAAAATTTTACAGAACCAGGGAGTAGAAGTACTACCAGTTTCTTTTAAAAGTTTCTTTTTTGGATGTGATAGCGCTGAAAAAGTAGCTAGTAGCTTTGGTTTAAAATTAAGAGTAGTTGATTTTTCAGAAGAACACTTAAGACTTTTTAAAAATCCAAAAAATGGTAGGGGAAAAGGTTTTAATGCTTGCCCTGATTGTCATATGTTAATGATTGAGAAGGCAAAAGAAATTATGGAAAAGGAAAAGTATGATTTTCTTGCTACAGGAGAAGTTTTAAATGAGAGACCATTTTCTCAAAACAAAAGAATATTTGAATTAGTTGAAAAAAAGCTTGGGTTAGAGGGTTTAATTTTAAGACCTCTTTCTGCTAAATTACTACCAGAAACCATTCCTGAGCAAAAAGGATGGGTAAAAAGAGAAGACCTTTTCGGAATTTCTGGAAAAGTAAGAAAGCCACAAATAGCATTAGCCAAAGAATTAGGAGTAACAGAGTTTCCTAGCCCCGGCGGAGGATGCATTGCAACTGATGTTATATATGGGAAGAAATTAATTACTTTGTTGAAAATAATACCTGATTTTGATGGAAATGACGCTATCTTATTAAGAAACGGCAGGATGTTTTGGGATAATAAAGTTTTAATCATTGTAGGGAGAGATGAAAAAGATAATGAGCAAATTTTAAAATTGAAAAAAGATAAAGATATTGCTTTTGAGCCCGATAATTTTTCAGGTCCTACGGTTTTAATTAGGGGATTTGGAAAAGAGATTCCAGAAGAAGTTATTATAAA